>NZ_JBSVKG010000011.1:0-101521 GCF_054048505.1 Virgibacillus sp. FSP13
GAAAAATCAGCGCCTACTTTTCATAAACGTGCCAGATTGTGAAGTAGTAATATTAGTATTTAAGACTATTCAGGGGGTGAGAAAATGGCGAGGCTAAAGCTATTGATTGGTGTATTGGTTTTAGTGGGGATTATTTTATCGGGGTGTTCAGGAAATGCAAAAGGTGACTGGGAAACAAGTCCAACCTTTACTAACGATAATATGACCTTACATGGAGTACAGGATAAATTCGGGATTGTAAAAGTTAATGGAAAAGGTGATGAACCTGAATTTCCAGTTGATGAAGGCAGACAATATCAGGTTTATTTTTTGGAAAAAGACTTTAACGGTGAAAGGTATAAAATGACCGCAACACATGAGGGCGAGGAAGAAGCCGTAAAACTTTATGAAGCAGATATTGAGGAAAAGCAGAGTGGGGCAAAGCTAGGATTTGATAAAGGTGGGCTTTGGAAAGTTTCCGTTTCAGTTGATGAAAAGCCATATACAGATTTTATTATTAAAGCTGAATAACAAAGTAGATTATACCGCAAACGGGCGCGTTTGTTGCAGATTAACAGGAGGAAATGATCAATCTTTATTATAAAACACACGAAATATTTCACAAAGAATTAACCCGTTTTAATCAATCTTTTTCAAAACGGGTTCTTTTCAATTAACGTAAAATGTGGGTTTGCTTGGTGTTTTTGATCAAACTTTATTCCAAGGCTACAAACATCTCCTTTTGTATTAACATATAACTATTTGCTTATATAGCGGCAGTTAGAATAGCCCTAAAGTCATCTCATGCTATTTTATTCACCTGCTTCCGCAAAGCGTTTCATTCTCTCCCCGATTTCATCTCGTACACGTTGGAAAACTGCCCATTTTTCTTCATCTGTTCCTTCTGCTTTTGCAGGATCGTCAAAACCCCAATGTTCTTTTCTAACATGAGGTGGTGTCATTGGGCATCTATCTTCTGCATCACCACAAAGCGTAACAGCCATATCTGCATTGTTTAATAACTCTGTATCGATAATCTCTGATTTTTGATCAGAGATATCAATCCCAGCTTCCTTCATTGCTTTGACGGCATTCGGATTTAGACCATGTGCTTCAATGCCTGCACTTTTCACCTCCCAATTCTTGCCAAGGTAGTGTTTCGCCCATCCTTCAGCCATTTGGCTCCGGCATGAGTTCCCTGTACATAGAAAATAGATTGTTTTTTTAGCCATTTTAATACTCCTTTGTATTTTCCTGAAAGTTATAAAACAAGTAACGTTAAGAATAATCCTAGTAAGGTGATAAACAGGATTGGAATCGTTAAAATGATCCCAGTTTTAAAATAGGTTCCCCATGAAATTTTTACCCCTTTTTGTGACAACACATGGAGCCACACCAAGGTAGCAAGTGAACCAATTGGTGTGATTTTTGGTCCTAAGTCAGACCCAACCACATTTGCATAAATAAGTGCCTCCTTCACCACACCAGACGTTCCGGTTTCAGCAATTGCTAAAGCATCGATCATAACAGTTGGCATATTGTTCATAATTGAAGATAAAAATGCTGCGACAAACCCCATCACAATCGTAGCTATAAATAAGCCCTGTTCTGCAGCCGCCTGAATTACAGTAGCTAACGCATCCGTAAGCCCGGCATTTCCTAATCCATATACCACTACATACATTCCGATTGAGAAAAATACGATATTCCAAGGGGCTCCCTTAATGACTGCCTTCGTATCAACTGCTTTACTGTTTCTTGCCATAAGGATGAAGAAAATTGCAATGACACCGGCAATAATAGAAACAGGAAGATAAATAAACTCACTTACAAAGTAACCAACAACTAATAAACCAAGAACGTACCATGATAGGTGAAACATTTTTTGATCCTTAATGGCAGTTGCTGGTTCACTTAGTTTAGATACATCATATGATCTCGGAATACTTTTTCGAAAATAAATTAATAGTACAGTTATGGTTGCAGCTAGTGAAAAAAGGTTCGGAATAATCATTCTAGAAGCATATTCCACAAATCCAATTCCAAAGAAATCTGCTGAAACAATATTAACCAAGTTACTTACTACAAAAGGTAGAGATGTTGTATCCGCGATAAAACCACTCGCCATAATAAATGGAAAAATCATTTTTTCTTGGAAATTTAAATTTCGAACCATCGCAAGTACAATGGGTGTAAGTATTAAAGCTGCACCATCATTAGCGAAAAAAGCAGCTACAATTGCACCTAGAATACTTATGTAGACAAACATTTTTGTTCCATTGCCTTTTGCGATTCGGGCCATATGAAGCGCAGCCCACTCAAACAACCCAATCTCATCCAATATAAGTGATATGAGAATAATCGCGACAAAGGCTAAAGTTGCGTTCCAAACGATTTCTGTTACTGCTATTACGTCACTAAATCCAACCACACCTACCAGTAAGGCGAGGATAGCTCCACCAATTGCAGACCATCCAATCGATAGCCCTTTAGGTTGCCAAATTACTAAAACAAGTGTTACTAAAAAGATTAAAATTGCAAGTATAAGCGTTGATGACAAAATATCCCTCCCAATTAACAACAAGTAATTCGAGTGCCTTTTTCTTCTAATTCTTTTAGTTTGTGATCTTGACTGGGCAATTGTTTGAGAATTTGCTGAACAAATGGATAATATTCACTAGTTGTGTTAATGGAATAAAAAATCCACTGCCCTTTTCGCTCTTCTTTGACCAACCCAACATCTCTTAATTTCCTCAGGTGTTGACTAATTGATGGTTGGCTTGTGTTAAAAATCTCAACAAATTCGCAAACACAGCAATCATGAATGTCAAGTATTTTTACCATGGTTAAACGCGTTTTATCGCCTAACAACTTTAGGATCATTGCCGCTTTTTCCATGTCAACTGTAGTTTCCAGCATATTACTCACCTCCATCTCCATATCATCATATAATTAATTGCTTATGTAGTGCAAATTATATACGTTACAGTAGAAAGTTTTTCAAGATTAGGGGGAGGAGTCAATTGATACTAAGCAATCTGTAAAAAGAAAAAACCCCGCGAGTTCTAACTCACAGGGTGTTTCAATTCCGAAAAGTGCCTTTATCTAATTACCTGCAGTCAAGGGCAGGATTTCCTTCTGCAAACATTCCACAAACCGTTTACACTTTTGCACATCATCCTGCTGCGGTCGTAACTCCACTTTCAATGTAACTGCCAAATTTGTCCTAGCATACAACATATCGCGAAATTCATCTACAGCACCACAAAAGTATGGGAAAAAGCTGTCCCCCGTACCAAATACTCCCGTCAGCAAATTTGCTGGGGCTTTTATTTCAATTGTTTCATACAGATCCAGCATTTCCGCCGGAATATTCCCATTTGCCCATGTATAGGTTCCAATTACAATCCCGTCATACTCAGAAATATATTCATGTGGGAAATGCTTTACATGGAAAAGATCAACATGAAAAGACCGCTCCATAAAATTCTGCTGCAAAAGTTCAGCTAATTCCTTTGTATTTCCCGTCACTGACGTATAAACAATCGCAATTCGCATCATGCTCCCTCCTACAACTCTTCAAAGCCATTGGATTGGGTTACTTTGGAGTAAGTGCGTGATTTTTGTTCAAAGAAATCCGATTTGGTCTCATTAATCATTTCATCGCTAAACACATGGATCCACGGCATCGGATTTTTTCTTTCTTCATATAAATTTTTCAATCCTAATTGACGCAGCCGTTTATTGGCAAGGTATTCCAAGTATTGATCAAATTCGTTCAAATCAATTCCCGTAATATCGGCTAATATATAATGCGCCCATTCTTTTTCTAGATCCGTTGCATTGGCAATAGACTGGTAGATATAATCGATATTTTCGTCGGTATTTAATTCCTTGTTCTCGGCCAATAAAATGCGAATAAACTGGGTAATAAAATAGCAGTGTTGCATTTCATCACGCTGAATGTAGCTAATCATGGTACTCGTCTTCAACATTTTTTGTTGCCGTGCTAGGTTATAGAAGAATGCAAAACCCGCATAAAAATAAATTCCTTCTAAATTAATCGAATTTACACCTAGTCTAAATAGGTTTGCTGGTGTCGGGTTATTTCGAAATTCATCATAGCTATCTAATATAAGTTGATTTCGTTTCAAAACAACCGGATCTTTTTTCGCCTGATCAAATCGTTCATTTTGTTCGCGTGTTGGAACTAATGAACTCAAAATATATGAATACGACTCATTATGGACCGCTTCTTGCTGAGAGATCACCGCAAAAATTGCTTTGAAACTGGAATCCGTCACATAATCCATCACCTGACTCATTGTCGGTGTTTGCAAACTATCCAGCATTGCCAATTGTGTATTGATTCGTAAAAAAACATCTTGCTCGGTTGGACTGAGCAAATCCCATTGCTTAATATCATCCTGCATGTTGATCTCTTGGGCCTTCCAAAAGTTCGATAATAGCGCCTGATACAAGTCATACATTTGTGGATAAGCAATATCATTCCAGTTTAATAGTCCAGAAGATTCCCCATTGATAACACCCGTTGATTTATTAGGAGACTCCGGGTTCAACAAATTAATTCGTTTGATTGGTGTATGGATCGTCATTATTTAAAACCTCCCGTTATAATTAACTGTGGCATGCTTCACATTCATCTATTTCTGCTTGTGATGTGCTTCTTACATAATAGGTTGTTTTTAAGCCCCGCTTCCAGGCTTCAACGTGCAAATTCAACAAATCCTTCGCTTTAATGTCATGACGTACATAAAGATTAAAACTAATTCCTTGATCGACGTGCCGCTGACGTGCTGCATTTTGTCTAATACTCCACAATTGATCCAGCTCATGCCGTGATCTTCGGTAATAATTGTACGTAACATGATCCAGATCAGGGGCAGTCACTTTAAATTTAAAGTTCTTTTTCTCCTCGGCATACTCAACAGCATAAATAGGATCGATCCCATCTGTTGACCCACCAATTTTTGCAGTCGATGAATTGGGTGCTACAGCCATTAACCAGCCGTTACGGATGCCATGCTTCGCCACATTGTCCCGCAACTCTATCCAGCGATCCGCTTTATACCCTTTCCGCTCAAAATAATCACCAGTTTGCCATTCTGATCCAACAAACTTACTGTACGTTCCTTTTTCCTTTGCAAGTTCCATTGACGATTGAATTGCATAATAAGCAATATCTTCATATAGTTCATCTGCATACACAACCGACTGATCTGACTCCCAATAAATCCCCTGTTGCGCAAGCAGGTGATGCCATCCGAATGTACCTAGACCAACCGCCCGATACGTTTGATTCGTTACTTGAGCTTGTCCAACTTTAACCGTGTTCAAATCAATCACATTATCAAGCATCCGCATCTGAATCGGTATCAATCGTTCCAAAACACCTGCTTCAACAGTCCGCGCGAGATTAACCGACGATAAATTACACACAACAAAATCACCTGGTTTACGAACGATCACGATATTTCCTTGCTCATCCTGATATTCGTTGGTAATGGTTGTTGCCGACATATTCTGCATAATTTCCGTACATAAATTGCTACAATAAATTGCTGTTCGACCTTTTCCACGCACATGTTTATTCGGATTTTGTCGATTCGCCTCGTCTCGATAAAACATGTACGGTGTCCCAGTCTCTAATTGGGCAACCATAATCCGTGCCATGATATCCATTGCTCGATATGTTTTTCTTGGTAAAAGTGGATGATTAACCGCCTCTTCATATTTCTCTGTAAAATAGCTCCGATCTGATTCATCGTAAAAATCCTCTAAACCAAGTGCAGCACCATTTTCATCCTTCCAGCCCATCATTTGTTTCACCTGATGTGGGCAAAATGTATGCCATTCGCCAATACTTCTCCCGTTCTCATCAACTTCTTGCAACTTTTTCATAAATAAATCAGGAATGGCTACACCTGTAAAAATATCATGGGCTTTACGGCGTTCATCACCATTGTTTGTTTTCAAATCAAGGAATCCATCCATTATGTCTTTATGGAAAACATCTAGATAAATAGCTACCGCGCCTTGTCGCTGCCCAAGCTGATCGACACTGACTGCAGTATCATTCAAAAGGCGAATCCATGGAACAACGCCAGATGAATTTCCTTTAAACTTTTTAATATCTGATCCAAGTGCTCTTACCTTTCCGTAATAAGCACCAATTCCGCCGCCGTCCTTGCTGAGCCTAGCAATATCCCAGTTGTTTAGATAAATACCATCAAGCGAATCATCGACTGTGTCTATAAAACACGATGAAAGCTGGCCAAAACTTTTGCCCGCATTGGCGAGGGTTGGGGTAGCTACTGTCATGTATAAATTACTCATTGCCCAATAAGCCTCTTTGATCAATTCAAGCCGCTTCTCCTCGGCCTCATCCTTCATCAGTGTCATTGCAATAATCATGAACCGTTCTTGCGGGAGTTCGTAAATATTACGGTCATGATCCCGTGTTATGTAACGATCAGCAAGTAAAAAGAGGCCAATATAATTGAACAGTTGATCACGCTCAGGAATAATCTCCCTTCCTAATGCTATTATTTCTTCTTTGGAATAACAGTTTACTAGATTGGACGAATAAATCCCCTTTTCAGTTAGCACCTTAATTAATCTATGAAAATCGCTATAACGCTGTTCCGGATGATACCCACGGTTTTCAGCTGCCTCTTGATAGAGTTCATTTAAATACATACGCGCCGCTACAAACGTCCAGGCAGGTTCATCCATGGCAATATTATTTAATGCATAAAATAATGCGTGCTGATTTACATCCGCTTTTGAGCTATTTAGTTGGTTGATTTGCTGTTTCACTTCACGAACATCTAGCCCATATGTTTCAGCAGCTATATCAATTTGTTCCAGTACATCATTAATCTCAGTAGATGTTTTTGTCATCATACGTTAATCGCTCCCTTTTCGTTTTAGAGAATTAAAAAATCCACTCAACTACTAATTGAGTGGATGAAATGACAGCAGTTAAAAAGCATACAGAAGTCCTGTGTGCACTATAACTATCATCTCATCTTCTCAATCCCCGAAGAAGTTGAAATTTCTTAAGCAAGACAGGTCTACTGACTAATGCTTCACCCTACTCCTGAGCCCTTCCCATATAAGAAGCCGTTTAAAAATCACCAAATCGAATTGCTTCGTTTCTAATTTGGAAACCTTCTGAACGTCTATACTTATACAGTGGTTTTGCTCATTTTCGTCAGCATTTACAGTTGCGGGGGCAGTTCTGGGTTTTCACCAGATTCCCAATTAAGCCGAATGGCGTCTACGCTTAAGGCAAATACTATATATGGTTTTATCGACATTTTAATACACAATATATTGTAAATCATGTCTAAGTTCATACTAAATGAATTCTTCCCTTTTAGCAAGGGTAAAACAAAAAACTGCCTACTCATTAAAAGTAGACAGTCCACAATACTTATTTATCTACATGACTCGCCTTATCTCGATCCCAGAATTCAACACCGGAATCATCATCCAATGCATCTTTATAAAAGACTGGATCCTTACCAGCTTTTCGTTGCCTTTGATAATCTTGTAAAACACGGTTGGCAATTTTGAACAACCTGGTAATCGCGTAAAGGTTAATAAGTGCCATAATCGCCATTGTCAAATCCGCTAGTGCCCATACAAGGTCGAATGTTGCAATAGCACCAAAGACAACCATCGCCAGTACTGCAATTCGATAAATAAACAAGCCGAATTTGCTGTCTTTTACATATCCGATATTATTTTCACCGTAATAATAGTTACCTAAAATGGAGCTATAAGCAAACAGGAATATCGCAATTGCAATAAATATTGATGCCCAGTCACCGATATGAAATCCAAATGCATTTTGGGTCAACTGGATACCATCGAGCTTGCTTCCCTCATAACCACCAGCTGAAATAATAATAAACGCTGTTGCACTACAGATTAAAATGGTATCAAAGAAAACACCTAATGCTTGGATTAAACCTTGTTTAGCTGGATGTGTTACTTCAGCAGTTGCTGCCGCATTTGGAGCACTACCCATACCAGCCTCATTCGAGAATAATCCCCGTTTAATCCCCATCATGATTGCCGCACCGAATCCACCGCCGGCTACTTCACGAATACCGAATGCATTTTCAAAAATTAACGCAAGCAAATCTGGTATTGCCGTAATGTTTACAATCAGTATATAAATCGCAATAAAGATATATATAATTGCCATAATCGGAACAATAATTTGTGTTACATTAGCAATGCTCTTTAGGCCACCAAAAATAACAATTGCTGTTAGCAAGACCAAAATAACAGCCATATACCCTTGCTTAAAGTCAAATTCCCCAGAAAAAGCTAAGCTTATCGTATTGGATTGAACGGAATTAAATACGAGACCATATGTGAACGTAATCGTTATAGCAAAAATAATTCCCAGCCAACGATTGTTCAGTCCCTTTTCCATGTAATAGGCTGGACCACCACGATATTGATTTTTCTCTGGAACTTTGTAAACTTGTGATAATGTACTCTCAACAAACGCTGACGCTGATCCAAGCAAGGCAATCAGCCACATCCAAAAAACAGCACCAGGACCACCTGCAGCTACTGCGGATGCGACACCTGCAAGGTTTCCAGTCCCCACCCGTGATGCAGCACTAATAGCAAATGCTTGGAATGAAGACGTCCCCTTTTTTCCTTCTGCACTCATTGTACGTTTATCAAATAAAACTCGAAACATTTCACGAAATAGGCGAAATTGAACAAAGCGGGTCTTAATTGTGAACCATAAGCCCAAACCGATTAATACGATAATCAGGACGTATGACCACAATACCTCGTTAATATCGCCTACTAAATTTTCAATGAAACCCATGGTGAAATTTCTCCCTTCGAATCTTATGAAACCCTTTACAGTCTTGTTCCTTTTACACTTCCCTAATTTCAGAAAAGGAAAACAAGAATCATAAGAAACAAGCTTTTGCCTCTTGTAGCATTTTATAATTGTATCTTATTCTTTTTTTCTGTACAAATTTTTGTTAATTCATGCTTTTCGGCAATTCCATGGATATGCAGTACCGAAACTTTTAGCCAGTTCCTTTGAATGCTGCCTTCCCTTTTTTCGTTGGGCAGCCCGCTCTGATGCATATTTATGCAATTGTTTCTCTTGCTCCGTTTCTGGATAAACATCAGGGACAGGAACTGGGCTTCCGTTCTCGTCAACTGCAACAAACGTTAAAAAGGCAGTAGTACATACTTCTCTTTCGCCAGATAATAAGCTTTCCGTCACAGCTTTCACAAATACCTCCATAGACGTATTATGTGTCCAAGTGACAAAAGCTTCCACACAGATCGAATCTCCTTCTTTTACCGGTGATAAGAAGTCTACTGAGTCCATTGATGCTGTTACAACTGGTAGCCTTGCATGGCGTACAGCGGCCAATGCTGCAACGTCATCAATGTGTGCCATTAATTTACCTCCAAATAATGTTCCATGATTGTTCGTATCTGGTGGTAATACATGTGATGTTTTAACTGCTAGTGAATTGGAACACGGTTTTCTTTCCATTTTTCTTCCTCCTACATAATTAAGTAACAAGATTACAATATCGGTGATAACAAACGTGATAAAGATTCCTTGAAGCGAATTCCCAATGATCGTTTTTCATATAATTTCTTTGTCATTTGCGTTGAAAGTGTAATGTCATGATTAAATGCCTCGACTAACTTCTCAGCTAAAATGGAATCATATAAAAATGCATTCACTTCAAAATTGAGACGGAAACTACGTACATCAATATTTGCAGTCCCAACTGAGGCAATTTTGCCATCGACAATAATCGTCTTCGCATGCAAAAAGCCATTCTGATAAATATAGACCTCCGCACCGGCGTTAAGTAAATCACCGATGTAGGATAACGTTGCCCAATAAACGAATGGATGGTCCGGCTTATTCGGAATCATGATTTTAATATTCACGCCAGATAGGGCCGCTATTCGCAGTGCATCGCGTAGGCTCTCATCAGGGATAAAATATGGTGTTTGAATATACACATATTGCTTGGCTGATAAAATCATTTTAATATAACCATTTTTTATTTGTTCCCATTCTGAATCCGGACCACTGGAGACAATTTGAATGCCAACATCCCCTGCTGGAACCGCTGCATAATAGCGATCTTCGTATAAAATATCATTCCGTGATGCTTGGTTCCAATCTAAAATAAATCGAGTTTGCATGTTTTTTACCGCATCCCCCGTTACACGTAAATGGGTATCACGCCAGTAACCAAACTTTTTGGCCTTGCCAAGGTATTCATCCCCGATATTAAATCCGCCAATGTAGCCAATCTTCCCATCGATAATTGCCAGCTTTCGGTGATTACGATAATTAATTTTAAAATTTACCTTAGGAATCTTTGGTGGGAAAAAAGCTTCCACTTGCCCCCCAGCATGACGAATCCGTTTGATAAATTTCCTCTTTAATGTTCTTGATCCCATATCATCATAAAGAACACGAACCTCAACACCTTCATTTGCCTTTTTAACTAGCACATCCGCAATCCGCTGGCCAAGTTGGTCATAACGGATAATATAGTACAACAAATGGATGTGGTCAGTCGCTGCCTCTAAATCACGGAGCAAGGCTGCAAATTTTTCTTTCCCATCCGTGTATATCTCTACCCTGTTATCTTGTGTAAATATCGCATCATTATTTCGTAAATGTAAAAAATATAAGTCCTTATATGCGGCTATATCCGGATGTTTAAATATGAAGCGATTTTCCTCAAGTGCCCGAAGTTGTGACTGTACAGACTTTTTAACACCTAGTCTGCTTTTCGTATCCCATGTAAATATCCGCTGTCTGCTTAAATTTTTGCCAAATATTAAATACAAAAAGAAGCCAGCTATCGGAATAAATAGCAATACCATTAGCCATGCCCATGTCGATTGGGCATCCTTACGTTCAAGGAAAACAATTGTCAGGGCCAATGCAATATTAAAAATAAGGACAAAGCTTATAAAATAAGGAACGAAAACCACAGAGACCCACTCCTTCCTCCCAGAACATACCATTTTTGCATTCCCAATCTAATATAGCATATAATTCCAACTCAAGTTCCTCTAACTTTCTATTGTATACCAGTAGTTGTAAAAAACAAAGGACATAATTACGTAGCCAACCTATCCTGAATGCGGACAAACGTGGACATTATTGATGTTAGCATTCCTTTGAAACCACCACATATGCAAAGCAATTAAAGTAAAAACATGAACATATTTTTTGGGGCAGTAAAAAATGCCTTACAGTATAAAAAGCCGGTTAAAGGATGTGTTACAATTTACTTGGATAATACTGGACTAAGTATTATTGCAGGCTAATCCTAATTTATTATTCATTCCATGCTTGTTCTCTCTTATTTCTTATGTAATGGAGAGAATAATTAGGTACTGCTGAACGATTTTTAAACAGCCCATTCTCGTTCCATCGAAATGTGCTGGAAAAATGATATCGCTTCATTTAGCTGGTTGATAACGTTGGCATCAAGCCGTTTACGAAAGTGCGTCATCATGGAAGGATCAAAAGGTGCCTTCTCCTGGAATTCGGGAAGACCGATGAAGTATTGCAGATACGGCTTTTCGGTGATCTCTTCCACTGTATCCCGGTCACCAGTCCTTTGCGCTGTTGAATGTATAAGGATCCAAGAGCCATGTGGATACTAAACGCTTGCTGACCGAGTAAAGAAGGCTTCATCGTCTTAGCATATTGTTCTTCAAATTTCCATCAGGGAATAAGATTAGCCAGGACAACCCAACGATTATTTCTATTCAATTTGCCGCCAAATGGCAGGAAAAAGTCATCCGGGAGAACAAGCTGATTTTCTGCATTTTATACATGTAGAATACCTCCAGGTGCAAGGATTTTATACCGATTCTCAAAATATACCTTACACCTATATTCGACATAAGGTGGCAAAAGTCCTAGTTATAGGGTTTTTTTAAGTGTTCAGCAGTCCCTAATTAGTAGAAAAGAATAAAATCCAGCAAGGTTAAAGAATAGAAATTTAAAGAGTGGGGAATACAACTAAAAAAATTGGATATTGCTTGAGATCAATATTGACAGGGATTGATAAAGGTTATTGAGCAAAAGAAAAAAACTAGACCCATTTACTGGATCCAGCTTGTATTTGTATTAATCACGATGAACGTATACCTCTAAATTACTTGATAGGGCATTAACAACAGAAGCACCAACTCCGTGCAAACCACCAGATACCGATTGAATAATAATTGGAATTCATTTGGTATACATCGTTTTCTCCTGCCCCAACTCCCTATTAGATAGGTACCGACCAATTAGCAGCGAGACAACTCTGTCACTTTAAAAGGTAAAGAAAAACCATAGTTAAAAGAAGAAGGTAATATATGCTGATAACATAAATAGGATAAGAAAAATAATTAAGTAGGTAGTTTCTCTTTTCTTATTTACATTGTCAAATAAAAGTATTTTCGACCATAGGTAAATAATTACAAAAACTGAAGTAATCAACAATGACATTCCTGATGGATCGAATTTATTTAAGTACTGAGTAAAAATGGTATATAGGATTAGGTATGATAATAAAAGAATCATTCCTTTAAAAGCAGAATTCAAACCAAAAACTTTTTTAAGAATATCCTTTTTGATCATGTCATTGCCTGCCTCCTATATTAAGAATATCAGATGGAATTTAACGCTTGTTCTAGGTCATTCCAAATATCTTCCCAGGCTTCTAGTCCTACAGATAGGCGAATTAATTGGTCGGTGATTCGCATCTCGCGTCGGAATTCTTCTGGAATAACCGCATGGGTCATTGATGCTGGATGCTCGATTAATGTCTCTGCGTCACCAAGGCTGACCGCAATTTTTAAAAAGGATAACGCATTTAACATTTTTTGGGCATCTTGCTTCATTCCCTTAATTTCAAAGGAAATAACTCCTCCACCACGCTTCATCTGTTTTTCCCTAATTGGATAATCGGGATGTGACGTATCATTTGGGTAATAAACATTTGCTACTTTAGGGTGTTTGCGCAATTTCTCAAAAATCTTTTCGGCATTATCACAGTGGCGATCAAGTCGGATTGGCAACGTTTTTAACCCACGCAATAATAACCAAGCATCAAATGGCGAGATAATTCCTCCAATATCCTTTTGTGTCGTCATTTGCACGGAATCCAAAAACTCCTTCTTCCCAACAACAAGGCCTGCAACTACATCGCCATGGCCACCGATATATTTTGTTGCACTATGAATGACCACATCACACCCTAGCTCTAGCGGGCGTTGTAAATACGGAGATGAAAATGTATTATCAACAACAACGGGTATATCAAATTCCTTAGCAACTTGTGCAACCATTTCCAAATCAATCAATTTCATCGTTGGATTGATTGGTGTTTCCACGTATATACAAGCTGTTTCTGGTTTAATTAACGATCGTAGCTCCTCACTCGTCTCCATCTGAGAAAAGTCATGCGTAATTTGGTACTTTTCCTGCATCATGGTTAACAGTCCAAACGTACAACCGTAAAGACCCGATGAACAAACAATATGGTCATTCGCTTTTGTTAATGCAACTAACACAGCAGATACAGCCGCCATTCCAGAACCAAATGCCAGCCCACGTTCCCCACCTTCCAGTGCAGCAATTCGCTCTTCTAACACTGTTACCGTTGGATTGCCTAAACGCGAATAAATGTAACCATCTTCATCTCCAGCAAATCTACGTTCTCCTTGTTCTGCCGTATCAAATGTATACGTAGATGTTTGGAATAGTGGTGTAGTTAAACTGCCTAACATATCTTTGGCATCGTATCCTTCATGTATGACCGATGTTTCAAACTTATTGTATTTTTTTGGCATCCCCATTCTCCCCTTTAAATCTGTTTATCTACCTCTATCATAACGGAAACCCATCATTTTTGAAAGCGTTTTCCAATATTTATATAGGCGTCTTAATTGCTTTTTTTAAAGTAAACTTCTAGAATTGTCTTACTTTATTTGAATCGTTTTTAGATAATTGGGGGAGTACAATATGAATCGTTCAGAAGAGAAAATGGGGATTATCTACACCGCTTTCGCTTATTTGCTTTGGGGATTCTTACCAATTTATTGGAAGCTAGTAAAAACTGTCCCTGCTGGCGAAATCCTTGCACATCGAATTGTCTGGTCATTCCTTTTTATGGTCGTTGTTATTTTACTTTTGCGGAAAAGTTCTGGATTCATTGCAGAGTGTAAAGTGATTTTAAAAGACAAAAAGAAATTATTGGGCATCACATTTGCCTCCATTGTCATCAGTATCAACTGGTTAACTTATATTTGGGCGGTAAATAATGATCATGTTATCCAGGCAAGCTTAGGGTATTACATTAACCCACTTGTCAGTATTTTGCTGGGAATCATTGTTTTAAAGGAGCGGTTAACGCGAAAACAGTTATTATCGTTTGTTATCGCTGGGATCGGTGTCATTAACCTTACTGTCAGCTATGGCGTTTTTCCCTGGGTATCGTTACTACTGGCAGTAAGTTTTGGCCTGTATGGATTGCTGAAAAAAACAGTTGATATCAGTGCCATGTTCGGCTTAGCAATTGAAACATTAATTGTAACTCCAATTGCACTTATTTATTTACTAGCAATACCGAATGGTGCATTTGCTTTTAATAACATTTTTACTAGTACATCACTTTTATTAATTGGTGCGGGTGTTGCAACAGCTGTCCCGCTTTTATTATTTGCAAGTGGGGCAAAGCAAATTCCTTTATCCATGGTTGGCTTTTTGCAGTATATTGCACCAACCATCATGTTGATCCTTGGTGTCTTTCTCTACCATGAAACATTTTCAACGGCACATTTGCTATCATTCTCGTTAATTTGGATTGCCCTCATTATTTACATGGGCTCCGCTCAGCGCCGACCTGTTAAAAAAGTACAAAAGCGGGCTTCTAGTTAAGTAAGTACCGGCAAGAGTTTAAACTTTTCTAAAAAAAGGTGTTGACGAACATACGAAATCAGTATATAATTCTTGTTAAATTAAATTTTCAAATATTTTAATCTCTTATCAAGAGCGGTGGAGGGAATAGGCCCTGTGAAGCCCGGCAACCATCAGGCTAGTACGCTAGCTGTGAAAGGTGCTACATCCTACAGGTCAATCATGATCTGGAAGATAAGGGGAGGAACCGTAAACGATACGCCCTCTTCTTAGGAAGAGGGCTTTTTATATCCCCTCCTCTCCCATCCAATTTGACCGTTCGTTTTCACCACATTCATAAGGAGGAATTATTTATGGCAAACTTTCATTTTCACGATCAAGAAACCGTATTACTTCATGGGGGGCAGGAACCAGATCCAACAACCGGTTCACGTGCAGTACCAATTTACCAAACAACATCATACGTCTTCCGCGACACAGAGCATGCCCAAAATTTATTTGCCCTGCAGGAACCAGGCAACATTTACACACGAATCGGTAATCCTACTGTCGATGTCTTTGAACAGCGTTTGGCACAGCTTGAAGACGGTGTAGCCGCTGTTGGTGTATCATCTGGAATGTCTGCGATTACGTTGGCAATTTTAAATCTGGCTGGTTCAGGTGATGAGATTGTTGCTGACAGCAATTTGTACGGTGGAACCTATAACCTGTTTGCAACAACATTGCCCCGCTACGGGATCACGGTAAAATTCGTCGATGGTACTGATCTTGAAGAAATCCGCGGTGCAATTACAACGAAAACAAAGGCGATTTTTGGAGAAATAATCACAAATCCAAGCCTTAACGTACTTGATGTTAAGGCCGTAGCAGAGATTGCGCACGAAAACGATATTCCCTTAATTGTTGACAACACATTCGCAACACCATATATTACCCGGCCAATAACCTGGGGTGCTGATATTGTTGTACATTCTGCAACGAAATGGATTGGCGGACACGGAACAACCATTGGCGGAATCGTTGTTGATGGCGGGCGGTTCAATTGGGATAATGAGAAATTCCCAGGGTTTACCGAACCAGATGAAAGCTATCACGGTATTCGCTACGCTGACATCGGTCCCGCAGCCTTTGCAACAAAATTACGGGTACAGCTCTTACGCGATATTGGTGCATGCCTAAGCCCACAGAATGCATTTTTACTATTACAAGGGCTTGAAACATTGCACTTACGCGTGGAACGCCACAATAAAAATGCCGAAGAAGTTGCGACATATTTACAAGACCATCCGGCTGTTGAATGGGTTAATTACCCTGGTCTAGCCAGTCACCCATCACATCAATTAGCCAAAAAATATTTACAAAACGGGTTCGGCTCGATTATTACATTTGGTATCAAAGGTGGGCGTGAGGCAGGAAGAAAATTGATTGACGGCATTACAATCTGGTCCCATGTAGCAAACGTTGGCGATGCCAAATCATTAATTATCCATCCGGCTTCAACGACACACCAGCAATTAAGCCCAGCAGATTTACAACAGAGTGGTGTTACAGAGGAGCTTGTACGTCTCTCCATTGGTATTGAGCGGGTACATGATATTTTAGTTGACCTGGATCAGGCAATTGCTAAAGCAACCGATCACAAAGCCTTATTCAGTGAAACAAACGAAGATGCTGTAAAATGGCTGCTTTCTTCCCCTTTTGCCCGTGAGGCAGGGAATATCAGAAAGAAAGTCATTGCGGTAATCGGCAATGAAACGAACAATCTAAATAAAAATGCTACTAAACTAAAACAATTAGGCTTTCAAATTGTCCCGATTTCCAACCAAGAACAAACAAACAGTCAGGAAAAGGCGTATGCGCAGCTTAGCGATGTTCCATTTGACGTTGATGCCGTCTGGTTGGTTGAAGGTACATTACCATCAGGTACAATTGAGCAATTCATCAACAAACAAGGGAAAATACTTTGGGTTGAGAATCCGGACGTATCTGATCAAACAGTAGAAAATGCCAAGGCTGCTGGCATCAAGGTCATCACTAGGTTAAATCCTTACGATGAATTTGTCCGCTTACGAGGAAATGCGACAGTACAAGAAACTGTTGAGGTCTAACAGAACAATTACGAGAACAGGAGGTAAACATTCATGAAAACATTGTCAGTTGCAATCCTTGGCTTCGGTACAGTCGGCCGTGGTGTTTACGAAACGATTCAAAAACAGCAGCAGCGTTTGCAACAAATTGTGGGTACTCCTGTTCAAGTAGTTACTATCGTAATCGAACATCTGAAAAAGCATAAGGAAATCGCTCAGGATATCCACGTTACAACAGATATTAATGCAGTTATCACAGATCCAAACATTGATGTTGTGTTTGAAGCAATTGTTGGCAGAGAACCGGCGCACACCTATTTAACACAATGTATAAAAACTGGTAAACACGTGATTACAGCCAACAAGGTAATGTTTGCAACGCATGGAAAGGAACTAAAGAACCTTGCAGCAACCCATCACGTAAAAATTGGGTTTGAAGCTACAACAGCTGGTGGAATACCGATCATCCAAACGATCCAACAATTGCTTAACATCAATCATATCCAAAGCGTACAGGCGATCCTAAATGGAACTTCAAATTATATTTTAACGGAAATGAGGGAATCGGGTACCTCTTTTCCAAATGCTCTAAGGCAAGCACAAAATGCAGGTTATGCAGAATCCGATCCAACAAATGATATTGAGGGGTACGATGCATTTTATAAACTCATGATCCTGAGCGAGCTTATTTTCGATAAACAACCAACATGGAAAGCTGTCAAACGAACAGGTATTGCAGACATTACGCCAGAAATGCATAGACAGCAAGCACGAACCAATCAACGCATAAAACATGTTGCTGAAATCAAGCTGGTAAATAACAGCATACATGCTAAAATCGAACCTATTGCAATATCCGAGAGCCATCCGCTGTATGCAATTGAGGGTGTTAACAATGCCATTTACATGGAAACGGATATTGTTGGTCCATTAACATTAACAGGACCAGGCGCTGGCTCACTTCCTACTGCGAGTGCGGTGCTTGAAGACTTCTGTCAAATTTGGAAACAGCATAAGAGCAGCTTGAAAACCAATGAAACAGCGATAGCCATCCAATAAGCACAATGATACAATCTGGCTAAACAGCAGAAATGTTGTTTAGCCTCTTTTTGCTTTATCCCCCGTCACGCACCACCGCTAGTACCATCCGCATACATTATTAATAGAAATGTAAAGAAATTGAAATCAAATTACATGATATACTTGCCTATGAAAATGGGTAAGCATATAATATTGAAAGAATAAAATTGTGAATTCATAGATAAGAAAAACCTTCATATATAATAACGATAACTCAGCATAGGTGTGATCGACATGCAACGAAAGATTACGATTGGCTTCATTATTTTATTTTTACTTGGCATTGCCGCCCTTTTTATATTTACCGGAACCGAAACACCTTCAAACGATACAACCAGCAAACCAACATCTTCAAAACAAGAAGGCTCTCCAGAAAAGAACGATGAGGCTACTGTAGAACAAGATCAAGATGAGAAAGAAGAACCTGAAAGTAAAAATGTTTCAGGACAACTAAAAACGTTTGTTGAGGATACCGTTAAAAGCACAATCGGCTACTTCAAAAATAAAGAAACGCATTTTGTGGCAATTGGTGATTCCCTGACACAAGGTGTTGGTGATACAACAGGTGATGGTGGTTATGTGGGAATCTTAAATAAAAGCCTTAATAAAAACAATCAATTGGTAGAGTTCGAGAATTACGGCAAGCGTGGCAATCGTTCGGATCAATTACTAAAACGCCTCGACAAACCGGAAATTGCCACCTCCATCAAGCAAGCAGATATAATTGCTATTACAATTGGGGCAAATGATATTATGAAAGTATTGAAGGAGAACTTCAGTAATTTGTCATACAAAGATTTTGCCCAAGAGCGGGATAATTATAAACATCGGCTAACTACGATTTTTGACAAAGTAACAGAATTAAATCCTGATGCTAATGTTTATTTATTGGGATTTTATAACCCATTTGCAAAATACTTTCCGGAGATCAAAGAACTTAGCACTATCGTTAAAGATTGGAACACAACCGGTAAAAATGTTGCAAAGGAGTATGAAAATGTTACGTTTATACCGACAATAGATCTATTCGCCAATAGTGATGTTGACTTGTTTGCTGAAGACAATTTTCATCCAAACACGCACGGCTATAAACTAATGGCAAAGCGAGTGCTGGAATACCTTATAGAAGGGTGAACTATTTATTATGACGGAAAGAAAAACAAATAAACCACCAAAAAATAAATGGAGACGATTATTTTATAGCTTACTTACACTGAATGTGATCATTATCGGTTTGTTGGCCCTCTTCATCTTCTGGCCCGTCTCCGAAACAGCAGTGCCTGACTCAAAAACGGAGGCCACACAAGAAAGCTCTGAATTTGTCGTACGTACAACGAAAGAAAATCTCAATGAATTAGTTAATGCCTATATCGATAAACTGCTAAATGACTCAGAGCACAACTACAGGATTTCACTTGAAGATGATGTGCATTTAATTGGCGAACTGCCTGTGTTTTCGACTACTGTTCCACTGTCCGTTCACCTGGAGCCAATCATCCAGGATAATGGAAATGTCACCTTAAAACAGAAGTCAATCTCCATCGGCTTATTGGAGCTGCCAAACCAGAAGATAATGGAGTACATGAAAAAATACTTACCAATGCCAGAATGGGTAACAGTCAATCCAAAAGATGAAGAGATCTATGTAGCGGTTAATGAAATGGATATTAAAAGTAATTTTCATGTAAGTATCGAGCGGTTTGATTTAGGTGCTAATGATTTAGCATTTAAAATTAAAGTCCCCTATAAAACATTGGGAATTGAATTAGCTAAGTTTTATTAACAGAAAACAGTGAGTGTGCTTTGATCACGCTCACTATTTTTACGCTTGCATAGACTTACAACTGCTCCCAGCATCTTTTGAATCGAAGTTACTTGGCACCAAGGGGAAGACATCGGCCCGTAAGACAAAACATCAGCCCGTAAGCTAGAACATCAGCCCATAAGACAAAACATCAGCCCGTAAGCAAGAACATCAGCCCGTCAGCTAGAACATCAGCCCGTAAGACAGAACATCGGCCCGTAAGCAAGAACGCATTCCTTTATCAAAACACCCATAAGAAAAGAACCATTCACAACGCGGTGAATGGTTCTTCTACCGGATGACAAAACGTTTAACTTTTTCAGAAAGTAAATAGATAAATGATTGCTTTGTTAACGATTGTTCTCCTTTAATTAATTTGCGCTCGGTTGCTTGCATACACTGCTGATAATCCCCTAGTTTCCCTTGGTATATTAATTGTAGACCAACATGATTTCGGATATCTGCTGGTGTGACGAAACAAGGTGGTTTTGTTACTTGAAAAGCCTCCGTTTCTCGTAAAACCGTTGCAACAAATTGTGAGCAGAATAAGGCATTTTCCCGTTCAATTTCAATTCTTAGCAAAACCCCAATTAACCCAAGAAAATTATACTTATAGTTATTCTTTTGTGCCTCAATTTCCTTTATTTTCTGCTCTATCTTTTCGCAATCGCTCGCAGACAGCTGATATGCATATATGGCACAACTTGAATCTTTAAGAAAATCACTGCGAATATCTTCTCTGACAAATCCACCGATAAAGGGATTTCTAGGTCGTTTTCTCCCGAAGCTATATACTTCTCGTAAATCATGATCAAACGAAATGGATACATGATTCAATGATTGCTTCGTGCAATAATTAATTGCACGGGCTAAATAAGTACCTGTATCCGTAAAGAGAAAATAAATCGTTCTTTCTCCCATATTGTTCTCCTCCGTTAACTTAGTTTAACAAGGATAGCTGATCGCTAAAGCTAGAAAATGTAGTGTTGATTAATTGTTACATATTTTCTTAAAAAAATATAGTCCTTTTCAATAAATAAGCGAAAATAAACACTACACTAAAAACTTTATCGAAAAAACGCATCATTCACAAGTTATTTTTGTAAATTTCTTCTGAAGCCCAGGCAATAAAGAAATAAGTAGATCCTTGACCCCCATTTCATTCAATGTTCTAAAATGAGTTTACATATAATTTCTTCATTATATGCATGATTTAGATTGACGAAACCCTATAATTCCCGTAAGCTAGCCTTGATTACTATTTTTTTGGAGGAACATATTACATGATAACTGTTACAAATGTCAGTTTACGATATGGAGATAAGA
Source organism: Virgibacillus sp. FSP13 (assembly GCF_054048505.1). Taxonomy (NCBI): domain Bacteria; kingdom Bacillati; phylum Bacillota; class Bacilli; order Caryophanales; family Bacillaceae; genus Virgibacillus; species Virgibacillus sp. FSP13. Next base: position 21,257 of record NZ_JBSVKG010000011.1, read on the forward strand.
AATTATTTGAAGACGTTAATTTAAAATTCACGCATGGAAATTGCTATGGCATGATCGGCGCAAATGGTGCAGGGAAATCAACATTTTTAAAAGTTTTATCTGGTGAGGTGGAAGCCCAGTCCGGAAATGTCTCCCTATCTCCAGGAGAACGGATGGCTGTTTTAAAGCAGGACCATTTCGCTTATGAAGATTATCAAGTTTTAGATACTGTTTTGATGGGACATGAACGTTTATATAAAGTAAAGCAAGAAAAAGACGCTATTTACATGAAAGCGGACTTTTCCGAAGAAGATGGCATGCGTGCTGCTGAGCTTGAAGGCGAATTTGCAGAAATGAATGGTTGGGAAGCGGAGTCAGATGCAGCCGTACTGCTAAAAGGTCTAGGAATTGATGAGCCGCTTCATACAATGAAAATGGCTGATTTGGCTGGAGACCAAAAGGTGAAAGTCCTTCTTGCCCAAGCCCTTTTTGGCAACCCGGATATTTTATTACTCGATGAGCCAACAAACGGATTGGATATTCAAGCAATTCAGTGGTTAGAAGAATTTCTAATTAACTTTGAAAATACTGTCATCGTTGTTTCCCATGACAGACACTTTTTAAATAAAGTGTGTACACATATTGCAGATGTGGACTATGGAAAAATCCAAATTTATATCGGTAATTACGATTTTTGGTATGAATCAAGTCAGCTTGCTACACAAATGGCACAAGAAGCCAATAAGAAAAAGGAAGAAAAAATCAAAGAATTACAGGCGTTCATCGCCAGGTTTAGTGCCAATGCTTCAAAGTCGAAGCAAGCAACGTCACGTAAAAAGCTGTTAGATAGCATTACACTAGACGATATTAAACCATCATCACGAAAATACCCTTATATTGCCTTTACACCGGACCGCGAGATTGGGAATGATTTACTTCGTGTCGAAGGTCTGACAAAAACGGTTGGCGATCAAAAGGTATTGGATAATGTCAGCTTTACCATCAATAAAGATGATAAAGTAGCATTTGTCGGCAAAGATGATATTGCCAAAACAACACTATTTAAAATTCTTATGGGAGAAATGGAACCTGATGCTGGAACATACAAATGGGGCGTCACTACTTCCCAATCGTATTTTCCAAAAGATAACTCGGAGTACTTCGAAAACAATGACCTACCATTAGTAGATTGGTTGCGTCAATATTCACCAGAAGACGAAACGGAAACTTTCTTACGCGGATTTTTGGGCAGAATGCTGTTTTCCGGTGAAGAAGCATTGAAAAAAGCAAGCGTATTATCCGGTGGAGAAAAGGTTCGCTGCATGTTATCTAAAATGATGTTAAGTCATGCCAACGTATTGCTATTGGATGAACCAACAAACCACCTTGACTTAGAATCGATTACTGCGTTAAACAATGGATTGATTAAATTTAAAGGATCGATTCTCTTTACATCCCATGACCATCAATTCATTCAAAGTATTGCCAATCGCTTAATCGAAATTACTCCGAATGGCATTATTGATAAAGAAATGAGCTATGATGAGTATGTACAGGATCAGAAATTGCAAAAAGAAATAGCGGCAATGTACTAATGTAAATACCTCCCTGTGGTGGGGAGGTATTTTTTACTGTCCGCGGGATTCCGGTCCGGTTGATACACCGATTCTCCCGACCAAAAAACAAGACCCTCCTGAGTCAGGAAGGCCTTTCCATTATTTTGTTACCGATAGTTTTTCCAGCATATCCTTGGTCATCGCATCAATGTCATATGCTGCTTTAAAACCCCATTCTTCTGTTGCTGCTGATGAGTCAATACTGTTTGGCCAGCTCTCCGCTATTTTCTGGCGTCCTGGATCCACATCATATTGAAGCGAAAACTCCGGAATATGCTTCTTAATCGCCTTTGCAAAATCTTCCGGTGCAGCAGAAATAGCAGAAATATTAAACGCATTGCGATGCTTTAGTTTGCTTGGATCTGCCTCCATCAACTGGATGATCGCGTTCAATGCATCCGGCATATACATCATATCCATGTACGTGTTTTCAGCAATGTAGGATGTATATGTTTTATGTTTAATCGCTTCATAATAAATTTCCACAGCATAATCAGTTGTCCCGCCACCCGGTGGAGTGACGTAAGAAATCAAGCCAGGGTAACGAACACCTCTCGTATCCACACCATAGCGATAATAGTAATAGTCACAAAGCAACTCACCCGCCACTTTGTTAACACCATACATCGTTGTAGGGCGTTGAATCGTCTCCTGTGGTGTATTATTTTTTGGTGTTGTCGGGCCAAATGCACCAATTGAACTAGGAGTGAAAAACTTGAGATCAAGCTCACGTGCTACCTCTAATGCATTTACAAGACCACCCATATTTAAATCCCAAGCCTTTTTAGGGATCTCTTCCGCTTTGGCTGATAATAGAGCAGCCAAATGCATAATTGTATCGACGTTATGCTCCTTAGCAATCGAAAATAATCGGTCAGCATCCGTCACATCGACAATTTCAAACGGACCTGTATTTCCTGCCATTTCTTTTATATCTGTTCCAATTACATTTGCTGTGCCATAAGTCTCTCGAAGTTTTGTAACAAGCTCTGAACCAATTTGTCCAAGAGCACCGGTGACTAAAATCTTCTTCATTCCATTTTACTCCTCATCTATCTGATTCGATCGATTTAGCTTTAAAAGGTTGTCAAAAATCACCAAATGTTAATCGTTGAACTTGACGCTTTGGGATTTTTGGAACAATTAATTTAGATAAGACCCATTTCCTTACCAACTTTTTCATAAATAGCTAGTGCATCATCAAGCATTTCTTTTGTATGTGCTGCGGTCGGCATGTTGCGCACTCGTCCAGTTCCTCTTGGGACAGTTGGAAAGACAATTGATTTTGCATAAACACCAGCTTCATTAAGTTTTTTACTAAATTTTTGGGTATCCTTTTCATCACCAATAATACATGGCGTAATCGGCGTTTCACTATGGCCGATGTCAAATCCTAATTTTTTCAAGCCTTCTTTTAAGTAGTTACTGTTTTCCCAAAGCTTTTCATTTAATTCGGTGCTTTCCATTAACAATTCAATTGCTTTCGTCGCTGCAGCTGCATCAGCAGGTGTAACGGCTGTCGAAAATAAAAATGGACGTGAGCGAACTTTTAACCAATCAATCAAATTTGCTTTACCTGCAACATATCCACCAATAACACCGATTGCTTTGGAAAGTGTCCCCATTTGGAAATCAATTTTATCCTGCAAGCCGAAATGCTTTACTGTACCGGCACCTTTTCCTAATACACCTGATCCATGTGCATCATCGACATAGGTGATTAGATCAAACTCTTCCGCAACTTCAACAATTCCCGGAAGGTTAGCAATATCCCCGTCCATGGAAAATACACCATCTGTAATAACCATAATTTTATTGTATTGTCCAGATTCAACGGCCTCTTTCGCCTTTTGACGAAGGTCATCCATATCGGAGTGATTAACCCGGATGATTTTAGCCTTCGATAAACGGCAACCATCAATAATCGATGCGTGATTTAACTCATCAGAAAGGATCGCATCATTTTTATCCATAACCGCAGAAATTGCCGCCATATTACAATTAAATCCTGATTGAAGAGAGATAGCAGCTTCTGTCCCTTTAAATTCAGCTAATTTCTTTTCTAATTCAAGGTGAAGATCGAGCGTTCCATTAATCGTTCGAACGGCACCCGCACCAACGCCATGTGAATCCACTGCTTCTTTGGCAACTTTTTTCAAGCGATCATCCGTTGCAAGTCCCAAATAGTTATTAGACGAAAGGTTAATTAACTTTTTTTCATTGATTGTTATGACTGGCCCATTTGCCCCCTCAACAGGATCAATTTCATTATATAGACCACGTTCTTTTAAGTCAGCAATATTTTCATTTAAAAAGGTATTTAATGCTTTACTAGTCATCTGTAGCTCCTCCTTCATATGTAAGCGGTTCAAAACCAAGTAGTACTTATATAAGTTTACCATAGATGGTTGATTTTGTTTAATGACATAAAGTAAACGTATCCTCATTTGTATTATGCGGTTCTATTGGTTCGTCATACGAAAATGTTACAAAGCGTTAAAACCGATTGGTAGGCAGCTTTCATTTTTGTAAGATTTACCTTAAAAATGTCACAAAAATCAATGGTTAAATTGTGTATTTTTCATTATACTAAATGTAGATTAAAAAGTGAGGGAAACATACGATGAAAAAACTGTTAATTGCACTATTTTTTGTTTTGATTCTTGGGTTTAGTATAGTTGGATATACCCAAACCATTTCAAAATCTGATGATACAATTGAGCCTAATCAGACAAATACCACAATACAATCATGAATTTTAGGTTTGACTAAAAAAGATAAACGGGAAAGCATCTATATATAGACGCTTTCCCGTACATTTGTCGAAGATTCGTTTATATCTATTTGATTATTGTTACATCAACTGAACGAACGCCCCATTGATTGGCTTCGCTTTTACTTGGTACATAAACATCAATTTTATGACCCTTAATTGCACTACCAACATCTGCTGCAGTTGCATAACCATAGCCTTCTACATAAACTTCTGAGCCTAACGGAATAACACTTGGATCAACTGCAATCACTTTTGCATTTGGATTAGCTTTTAAATCGATTCCTGTTGATGTTATACCAGAACATCCTTCACAGTCAGCTGTGTAGGCCGTTGCAGATACGGTAACTGTTTTTCCTTCTGGTGAATTATCTTTCTTAGACGCTGCTTGTTTCGTGTTTTCTTTTGTACCTTCGTTTGATTGCTTGTTTGTTTTTGTTGATTTTGTATCATTTGATTGCTTTTCTGATTGTTCTTCTTGAACGATGTTAACACCTTTGATTTCTAGTTCTTGACCGATAACGATCAGATCAGACTCTAAATCGTTCCATTTCTTTATATCGTCTACTGTTACATCGAAGTCTTTGCTGATTCCGACAAGTGTATCGCCTTTTTCAACATTATATGTTTCATTGATAAATAGCTTTTGCTTCGGATGTATTACAGTAGATTTCAATTCATTTATTTCAACTAAATCATCAACGGTAGTGTTATATTCATTTGCGATGTCCCAAAGGCTGTCTCCTTTTTGGACGTTGTATTCTTCTGCTGAAACATTCGTTGCAGCTGCGCCAGCAATCACGACACTTGTAGCAAGTGCTGCTACTAATTTCTTCATGGGAAAGTCCCTCCTTCAAATTCTGACATTGCCTATCCTATCACAGCAAAATAGGCAGTGCAGTTACAGATCATTTAAGAGTCTATTACAAGCATTACCAAATCTACTAGAAAGTATTACAAATGTAATAGATTTGTGACAAAAGGCCTTGTATTTTTACAAAACTAGTTAAATTTACCTATAAAAAGGCTGTATTTAAGGCACTTTTCATAATATTTGCTGCTTTTTAATTTCGTAATTGATCAAAAATGTGACGTAAATTGAATTGAAGATTGGACTGCCGTTACAGAAAAAACGCTTTGCTTTGATACACGGGCTCGCGCCGATGTTTCCGCTCTCGCGCCGATGTTTCTGCTCTCGGGCCGATGTTTCCGCTCTCGGGCCGATGTTTCCGCTCTCGGGCCGATGTTTCCGCTCTCGCGCCGATGTTTCTGCTCTCACGCCGATGTTTCCGCTCTCGCGCCGATGTTTCCGCTCTCGCGCCGATGTTTCTGCTTTCGGGCTGATGTTTCCGCGCTCGCGCCGATGTTTCTGCTTTCGGGCTGATGTTCTAGCTTTCGGTAGGTAGGATCCCGGATAACGATAAGCAAAACATCCACCGAGTTAACTTCGAGCTGCGAGGGGCGCTACTCCATAGGAAAAATTAAAAAATGCTTGTCCACTTTACATGGACAAGCATTTTTAATCTATTCATCTCGTATTCTATTATTTTGTTGACTTTGGATTAAATGCATCCTTTAATCCTTCGCCAATAAAGTTAATGGATAGAATGGTGAATGTGATGGCTAAACCTGGTGGTATCCAAATCCACCACATACCACTAAGTGTACCAGGGTCACGTGCGGCTTGAAGCATATTCCCCCAACTTGGTGTACCAACCGGAACACCAAATCCTAGGTAACTTAACCCTGTTTCCGCTACAATCATTGCGGCAAGCAGTAAAGTAGCTTGCACAATTACAGTCGACATAACATTCGGTAATAAGTGCTTCAATATAACCTTGGATGGTCTCGTACCAATTGATATTGCGCTCAAAATATATTCATTTTCTTTCTCAGACATAACTTTACTACGAATAACCCTTGCAGCACCTGTCCAACTAAGAAAACTAATTACCAAAATTAAAGCTAATACACCACTGTCCATAAAGATTGCTTGAAGTACAATAACAAAAATTAAAAATGGAAAGTTCATCATAAAATCGGTAAAACGCATTAAAATAGCATCCACTTTACCGCCGTAAAATCCGGATATTGTCCCAATTAACGTAGCAATCAAAACAATGATCGCTGTACAAGAAAAACCGATCATCAAAGATGTTCGCCCACCATAAAGTAACATTGTAACAATATCTCTACCTGCCCCATCAGCACCCAACCAATGCTCTGCAGACGGTTCTGCTTCAATTAATCTCGGGTTAATCCGACTTGGATCGATATCTGTTAAAAACGATGCAGAAAGTGACAATACTGTTACAAGAAAAAGAAATACTAGACTTATCATCGCTGGGATATTATGTAAAAGCTTCTTACGTGCAATCCCCCATTGTGATAGACTTTTTTTTATGGGTTTCTTCTCAGTTTCTAACTTTGGAGGGCGCGGTTTCTCTGATGGTTGATTTGTTGCTGGTTCCATATGCTATCCCTCCTCCATTAGTCTAACCTTATTCTTGGATCTACTAGGGCATACAATATATCGGCTATCAAATTTCCGATAAGTGTCATTATCGTAAGTAGCAACGTTATAGCCATAACTACAGTAAAGTCACGGTTATTAATCGAATCAACAAAAAGTTGTCCTACTCCAGGATACGTGAAAATAGTTTCAATAATGACAGATCCTCCAATAATACCAGCTAAATCAAAGCCAAGAAGTGTCACAATTGGTATTACCGAGTTCCGCAAAATATGTTTATTATAAATTTTTCTCTCTGGTGTACCTTTTGCACGTGCTGTACGTACATAGTCTTTTTGTGAACTTTCAATCATGTCATTCCGCAAAAATTGTGTATAGCTGGCAATAGGTAATAATCCCAAGCATAAAGAAGGTAATATCGCGTGCTCAACTTTACTTAGAATGTATTCCCAGGAACCAGGTGCAACTCCCGCTCCGATACTTCCCGTTGCAGGCAGCCAACCCAATTGAAACGATACAAAGTAAATAAACAATAAAGCTGCCACAAAACTAGGCATTGCAAGTGCTAGATAATTAATGACTTGAACACTGTAATCACCAGCTGTATTAGGACGACGCCCTGCATATTTTCCCATCAAAAAGGCTACTATGTATGTAATGACCATCGCTATAACAGCTAATAGAATTGTATTAGGTAATCGTGATAAGATTAACTCTGAAACGGGCATTTTATGCACGAATGATTGTCCAAAATCTCCTTGTAAAAATCCACCAATCCATCTTAAATACTGTTCATAAATTGGATCATTTAATCCTAATTTTTCGCGCATTTCCGCAATATATTGTGGATTTGCATTTAACGGATCGATTTTCCCTGATAGGGCATCTCCTGGCATCATATTTGCCAGGAAGAATACCACTACAGAGACAAGGAAAATAATGGGGATCATGATAGCGATTCTGCGTAATGTGTAAACGAGCATATTATTTTCCCCTTATTTAGAAGTATAGTGTGTCTTATTCAGCTTCATCAGCGTCTGTTACCCACCATAAGTGTGTATCAACTTGTGATGTAAACGAGTTTGTATGAACATTTTGCAAACGTTTATTTGCTGCATATACATCTACTGGTGCGTATAGGAAGATATTTGGCAATTCTTCATTCACAAGTTTTTGCCAATCAACATATACTTGTTTACGATATTCTCTATCAAATGCTTTATCACTAAGTCCTTCTTCAATTAATTTATCAGACTCTTCGTTTACCCAACGAGCATAGTTCCATAAGTCATCTTCTTTCCACAAGCCTGTTGGATCTGGGTCATCAGCAAGTCCCCAAGCACCCATGAAAGTTTCAACTGATGGATCATCATTTTCAACTACATCGTAGAACAAATTAAATTCTTTTAATCCACCATTGATTTTTGCGTTAATACCAATATCCTGCCAGTTTTGGATAACATATTGTGCACGTGGTTCAGAGATATCGGAACCAGACATAGAATCAAAGTTGACCGTAAATTCATTTCCATCTGGATCTTCAACAAATCCGTCATCATTTGTATCAACATAGCCAGCTTCTTTTAGTAATTCCTTCGCCTTTTCTGGATCGTAATCATAAGTAGTCAACTCTGACTCATCCGCTTTTGCCCAACTTACAGGAGGCATTGGAGCTTCGATTAATTCACCTAACCCATTTGAGAAGGAATCTAAAATACCTTGACGGTCAATTGCATAGGCCATTGCTTGACGTAATTTTTTGTTTTGGAACTTCTCATTATCCATAATGTTCTTTTTCTCTTCTTTATCCCAATGACCGAACTTAAAGCCAATGTAATTGAAACCTAATGATGCTTCTTCAAATATATTGACATTGTCAAGTGCTGTAACTTCTTCATATTGGCTACTTGGGGCTTGCATAATATCTACTTCACCATTTTCTAGTGCACCTGACGCAAGTGAAGCATCAATTACTTTGTAGACAACACCATCCAAGTATGGCTCACCTTGCCAGTAATCAGCGAATTTTTCTAATTCAACCATTTCACCAGGCACAATATTTTTCACTTTAAATGGACCTGTACCGATTGGGTTTTTACGAACTTCATCAGAATCAGGCAAGTCTTTAACTGCTATACCTTCATAATAGTGTTTCGGCATTGGATAGCTCCATAGATTAGACATTGTGTTAGGAGCAATATCTGTTAATGTAAGAACGAGTGTTTTATCATCAACAACCTCAATACCAGAAATGCTGTCCGCTTCCCCATTATGATACGCCTCAGCGCCTTCAATCATCGACACATTCGCATAGCGTGAAGCTTCATAATCTGGGTGTGCGATAACTTCGTAAGCATATGCCATATCCTCAGCGACTAATGGTTCCCCATCATGCCACTTAATTCCGTCCTTTATCGTAAATGTTACGGTATTATTTTCTTTGTCTACTTCATAATCTGCCATTCCAGGTTCTGGTTCTAATTCATCATTTGTATCAACCAAACTATCTGTCATAAAATTAAGGATAAGGTCATCGTCTTCACCTTCGTAAAAGCCTCTTTCCAGTAACCCCTTGAATGGTTGTGTGAAAGCAAATGTTACATTGCCACCTTTTTTAGGCTCACCTGCATCTGCTTCTGTTTTTTCGCCACTATCAGAATCTCCTTCTTTTTCTCCGTCTCCATCACTTGATGTACTATCCGCACAAGCAGCCAGTACCATCGATAGTGCAAATACTAACGTCAGTAAAAACCAAAATTTCTTTTTCAACAATTATTCCCCCTTTAAATTATTAATTACTCATCCTCGTACAAAAGACATGCGACCTGTTGATTAGGCCTCACCTCCTTTAATTGAGGTACAATTTCCTTGCATTTCGGCATTGCAACTGGACATCTAGTATGAAACACACATCCACTCGGCGGGTTCTGCGGACTTGGTACATCCCCTTCTAAAATAATCCGTTCTTTTTTTATTAATGGATTTGGTTCTGGAATTGCTGATGTTAACGCTTGTGTGTATGGGTGCAATGGTTCTTTATAAATCGCCTCTTTATCACCGACTTCAACCAAATGCCCAAGGTACATGACACCAATACGATCACTCATATGTTTCACAACACTTAAGTCATGGGCAATAAACAAATAGGTTAAATCAAACTCATCTTGCAGCTCTTTCAACAAGTTAAGAACCTGTGATTGGATCGACACATCAAGCGCACTTACCGGTTCATCAGCAACAATTAATTTTGGATTTAAGGCCAATGACCGAGCGATTCCAATTCGCTGTCTTTGTCCACCGGAAAATTCATGTGGATATTTATAATAATCCTCTTCGCGAAGGCCCACTCGTTTTAGTAATGTTTTTACCTCGGTTTTTAATTCCTTATGTGATTTGTTCGTATAGTTACGAAGTGGTTCATCCACCAAGTGACCGACCATCATTTTTGGGTTAAGCGATGCATAAGGATCCTGAAAGACCATTTGGAAATCTTGTCGTGCCTTTCGTAATGCTGATCCACGTAAATCCGTGATATCCTCGCCGTCAAAAATAATTTCTCCCTCGGTCGATTCCGTTAAACGAAGAATGGTTCTGCCTGCCGTTGACTTTCCACAACCTGATTCCCCTACAAGACCGAACGTTTCACCTTTCCTCAGTGTAAGTGAAATATCATCAACAGCCTTCACATCTCCAACTTTACGTTTAAAAAACCCTGCATGTACGGGATAGTATTTTTTTAGATTTTTGACATCTAACAATACATCCTTACTTACTAAATCCTTTTTCTTCGTGTCTGTTGTTACCTGCTGACTCATAGCTTAACTTCCTCCTTCTCGCTTGACGGTTTATCTGGATAGCATGCATCGTAAAGGAGGCATCTTGCATATTGTCCATCAGCCACTTCGGAAAGCTGTGGTGTAACCTTCGTACAATCACCAAAAGCCTTTGGACACCGATCAGCAAACCTACAGCCAACTTGCGGCATATTTTCTAGTGAGGGAACAACCCCATCAATCGTATTCAATGTCTCTTCTTCTTGATCCATTTTCGGAATACTGTTTAACAATGCTTCGGTATATGGATGTTTCGGTTTTGTAAATAATTCCACGACATTTGACGTTTCAACAACTTGACCGGCATACATGACAATTACGCGATCAGCCATTTCTGCAACAACACCTAAGTCATGTGTGATTAGCATGATGGCCATATCCTCTTTGTCCTGGATGTCTTTTAGTAGTTCTAAAATTTGCGCCTGTACAGTTACGTCCAATGCTGTCGTTGGTTCATCAGCAATTAACAGTTTCGGGTGTAGCGCAATAGCCATGGCAATCATAACGCGCTGTCTCATCCCACCAGATAGTTGATGTGGATATTCATCAATAATCTTCTCTGGTCGAGATATTCCCACCTGTTTCATTAAAACGACCGCTTTTTCTCGTGCTTCTTTTTTCGTTAGATCCAAATGGTTAAACAACACTTCTTGCAATTGTGATCCAATCGTAAATACCGGATTTAAAGCCGTCATTGGTTCTTGGAAAATCATCGCGATATCCTTACCGCGCACTTGATTCATTTCCTTGTCTGACTTTTTTGTTAAGTCTTCCCCATTAAACATAATTTCACCGGCTGATATTTTGGAGTTCAGTTTTGGGAGCAGTTGCATAATCGATAACGACATAACACTCTTTCCACATCCGGACTCTCCAACAACACAAACAACTTCTTTTGGTTTAACATCAAAGTTCACATCTACTATTGCATTATGTAACTCACCATCAATTATAAATCCTGTATGTAAGTTCTTAATATTGAGCAGGTCGTTTTCTTGCTGATTTTGTACCAACTGCTCTTCTCCCCCTTTATGTAAAAATACCAAGATTGCAAAAACTTATACTATATTATTACTATACTTTCAATCAATACGTAACATTCCTGTAATATAATTACCATTTTTTAAAGTATAAATTATTTTCTGATTCTTAACAAGCTTTTTTTCACATTTTTTCTTCCTATTTATTCAATTTTTTTGTTTTTTACACTAGCTTTAGCATAAAATAATGTTTTTGTGCCCATAAAATAACGTATGAAAGACTCACTAGCTATGAACTAATGAGTCCATATAATCAATTCTGCTTCATTTTATTCTCATCATTATATCTATCATCATATAAATGGCAAGAAACCCAGTGATCTTTTTTATATTCCTGAAATTCCGGAACAACTTTTGCACATACATCCATTGCAAATGGACATCTTGTGCGAAAACGGCAGCCACTTGGAGGATTTATTGGACTTGGAACATCCCCCTCAATTACAATCCTTTCCCTTGACCGCTCCACCTCTGGATCAGAAATTGGAATCGCACTTAATAATGCCTGTGTGTACGGATGTAATGGCTCAGCATATAAATCATCACTTGAAGCGACCTCAGCCATACTTCCTAAATACATAACGCCGACACGATCACTAATATGTTTAACCATTGATAAATCATGGGCAATAAACAGATATGTTAGTCCGCGTTCCCGTTGTAAATTTTTGAGTAAATTTACAACTTGGGCCTGGATCGATACATCGAGTGCCGAAATCGGTTCATCGGCCACAATGAAATCCGGGTCAACTGCCAATGCACGAGCAATCCCAATCCGCTGCCGTTGCCCACCACTGAACTCGTGTGGATAACGATTCCCGTGATCACTGTTAAGTCCTACCGTTGCCAGTAGTTCATTGACCCTAGCCAAACGCTCTTGCTTGTTTCTAACTAATCCATGAATGTCCATTCCCTCGGCAATAATATCCTTTACGGTCATTCTCGGGTTTAATGAGGCATACGGATCCTGGAAAATCATCTGCATGCTCCGATTAAACTTCTTTAATTCCTTTTTAGACTTTTTTCCGTGGACATTTTCTCCGTAAAAGTCAACCGAACCTTCCGTTGCTTCATATAACCGTAAGATTGTCCGCCCAGCAGTAGACTTTCCACAGCCAGACTCTCCAACTAATCCGAATGTTTCACCTTTGTATATATCAAAACTAATATCATCAACAGCTTTTAAGTAATTATTGCGATCTATTTTGAAGTGTTTTTTTAGATTTTTAATTTCGAGTAATTTCTCTTTACTCATGAACGGTTGAACCCCCTATCATTGCTGAATCTGGACGGTCTACTTCCGGTGCTCGTTCATCCAATAACCAGCATGCTGTTTTTTGTGTATTGGATAGCTCCGTATATGCAGGCATATGATTCTCACACACTTTCATTGCATATGGGCAACGCGTTGCAAATGGGCAGCCTTTTGGTGGATCAGCTAAATCAGGCGGTGAGCCCGGAATCGCATGTAACTCCTCTTCGCCACCATCTAGTTTTGGCATGGAACCTAATAATCCCCATGTATACGGGTGCTTCGGGTTATAAAAAATTTCATCAACGGTCCCTTGTTCAACAATTTTTCCACCATACATGACCGCAACCCGATGTGCCGCATTTGCTACGACACCCAGATCATGGGTAATTAAGATAATTGCTGTTCCCGTTTTATCCTGAAGATCACGCATCAGATCGAGAATTTGAGCCTGAATCGTCACGTCCAATGCTGTTGTTGGTTCGTCAGCAATTAATACTTTTGGATTACAAGCTAACGCAATGGCGATCATCGCACGTTGCCGCATCCCACCAGAAAATTGATGGGGATACTGTTTAATGCGTGCTTCCGGATTTGGAATCCCGACAAGCTTTAATAATTCCACTCCCCGATGAAATGCCTCTTTTTTTGACATATTTTGATGCTTTATTAGCCCTTCTGCAATCTGTTTCCCCACTGTCATCGTTGGATTTAAGGATGTCATTGGATCTTGAAATATCATACTAATATCCTTGCCACGGATACTTTCCATTTGCTTTTCGGATTTATCAATCAAATTTTCCCCGTTAAATTCAATCGATCCACTTGCAAACTTACCAGGCGGCATTGGGACTAACCGCATAATAGATTGTGCGGTAACACTTTTCCCTGAACCAGATTCACCAACAATTGCCAATGTTTCCTGCTCATCCAGTTCAAACGTTACTCCACGAACAGCTTTTACTTCACTTCCATATGTGTCAAATGATACTGATAAATCATTTACTTGCAAAATTTTATCCATTTAACCTCTCTCCCTCCTTACTTGCGTTCTTTTGGATCCAATGCATCTCTCATCGCATCACCAATAATGTTAAAGGCGAGCATGGTTAAACAGATGAAAAATGCTGGGAAAAACAACTGGTATGGGTAATATTCAAGTGCAGGTAACGCATCTGATGACATTGTTCCCCAACTGGCAAGCGGTGCTGGTACACCAAGACCTAAATAACTTAGAAATGCTTCCGTAAAAATAGCATTTGGAATCGTAAGTGTTAACGTAACCAGGATTGGACCCATCGTATTTGGGACAAGGTGCCGAAATAATATACGTGTACTACTTGCCCCAAGCGATTGGGAAGCTAAGACATATTCTTCGGAACGCAACTGCATAACCTGCCCCCTGACAATCCGTGCCATATTAATCCAACCAGTGATAGTCATAGCAATAATCAACGTCCAGAGCCCTTGTGGCATGATTACCATAAGCAATATAACGACTAGTAAATATGGTACACCATATAAAATATCAGCGATACGCATCATATATTCATCTATTTTTCCACCAAAAAATCCAGAAACCGATCCCCAAATAACTCCGATAACGAGATCAATAAAGGCAGCCATCAAGCCGATAAACAATGAAATCTTTGCGCCATACCACGTTCTGGCAAATACGTCTCTACCTAAATTATCGGTACCGAACCAATGCTCAGCTGATGGAGATTGATTAGCTCTCATCAAGTCATTTTCATAATAGTTTTCCCCCGAAATCGGACCACCAGCAAATGACAAAATTCCAAGCAGCACAATTACGAAAATCCCAGCAAAAGCTAATTTGTTCTTCTTGAAGCGTCGCCAAGCATCCTTCCCAAATGACGTACTTTCACCGGCAATTCGTTCAGCATCTTCCTGTTTTCTTTCTATTTGTTCAAAGTCACTATCTTTAACTTGCAATTGTTGCATGACTTATTTGCCTCCCTTCCCGGCCACTTTAATCCGAGGGTCAACCAAGCCATAAATTAGATCGACAATTAATATAGAAACAAGCAAAAGAATACTAAAAAATACTGTCGTCCCCATAATTACGGTATAATCACGATTCGTGACACTAACAACGAATTCATTGCCTAATCCTGGAATACCAAAGATCTTCTCAATGACAAAACTCCCTGTAAGGATTGCCGCGACTAACGGGCCTAGATAAGAAACAACTGGCAAAATCGCATTACGAAGCGCATGTTTATACGTTACAATCCGTTTCCCTAATCCCTTTGATTTTGCGGTTTTAATATAGTCCGCATTCAATACTTCAAGCATACTTGAGCGCATTAACCGGGCTATAAAAGCTAATGGTGTTGTAGCTAGGGCAACCGCTGGCAAGATCGTATGGGCAAACGATTCAAACCTTGCAACTGGCAATGCCTGTAATTTAATCGCAAAAACATACTGTAAAATGGTAGCCATAATAAAGCTTGGGACCGATATACCTAGGACAGCTATAACCATTGCCGCATAGTCCCCAAATTTATTATGTCTCAGGGCGGCTATTACCCCAAGCAGTACGCCGATTGATACAGCAAGAAAAATTGCTTCGGCACCTAATATAAGCGAATACGGAAAACTCCTGCTGATAATATCTGTAACTTCTTGTCCAACATATTTAAATGACGGACCAAAGTCGAATTGAACTGTGTTGACAAGATAATCAAAATATTGCTGATACAATGGATCATTTAAACCATATGCTTCATTCATTTGCTCTTCAATTTCCGGTGGTAATTTTCTTTCCGATGCGAATGGCCCACCCGGTGCAGCCTGCATCAGAAAAAACGTAATTGTTACAATGAAAAATAATGAAACAACAATATAACCTAACCGTTTTAGCAGGTATCTAGCCAAAAAATACACCTCCATATTTTGTTCTCCATAAAAAAGGAGTGAATTCAATCACCCCTTTGCAATAATTTCACATGATTTTTCTATTGGTCTAGCATTAAACAGAAAATATGACATCTTCATCGTTTAATGAAACCGCTTTCCTAATTAGGTACGTAAATATGTATTTCTTGATGTTTCCCTCATTTATCATGTTAGCTCATTGAATATGAGCAACAATATAAGGTATATAGACAGTCTATATACCTTATATTCAGTTGCATATGGATGATTCTTATTCATTCATTTTAGTGTTCTGCAATATAACCCCATTTTAGGTTAAAACTTCCCATTGGAGAAACTTCAATATCTTTTACATAATCTTTATTTAACCATAAGTTGGTGTAGAAATAAATTGGTGCAAGTGGTAACTCATCCATAAAGAGTTGCTCAGCTTCGCGTAAAATTTCTCTACGTGCAGCTGGGTCTGTTTCTGTTCTTGATTTTTCTAGCAAGTCAGAGTACTCTTCACTCTCCCAGTTCGTGTAGTTATTTCCACCTACAGTTTGGAAGATTTCTAGGAAGTTGATTGCGTCATTAAAGTCTGCGATCCATCCCATACGACCAACTTGATAGTTACCTTCACTCATTGTGTCAAGGAAAACGTTCCACTCTTCATTGTTCAACTCTACCTCAACACCAAGGTTTTCTCTCCACATATCTTGAACTGCCTGTGCAATAGCAGCATGGCCTTCATCTGTGTTATACGTTACTTTAACTACTGGTAATTCATCAATCCCGAGTTCTTCCTTACCTTTTTCCAAGTATTCTTTTGCTTTCTCGACATCATTATCTTTGAAATAGCCTTCTTCATTTTCTTCAAAGATAGAAGTTGGCACTAATGCCATCGCCGGTGTTTGTTCGCCTTTTGTAATGTTATCTACAATACCTTGACGATTAATCGCTAAAGCAAATGCCTTACGGATATTAACATTGTTAAAAGGTTCAACTTCTGTATTAAATGAATAGTAGTAAACACCCGCTTTAGGTGAGATGTTTAGTGAATTATCTTCTTTTAGTGAAGGAATTGCAGCCAATGGAATTGATCCAGTCGGTGAACCCGCCCAATCCAACTCACCATTCTCATACATTTTTAATTCAGTTGCTTCATCCTCAATCATGTACATATTGATCGTTTCAAGGCTTACATTTTCTGCATCCCAGTAATCAGCATACTTATTTAATACGATTTGACTCTTATGTTCCCATGACTCGATTGTGAATGGTCCATTTGTTACATAATCATCCGTAACATCTACCGCCCACTCATCTTTGCCGTCAACAACGTTTTTGTTTACCGGATAGTAAGTATGGAACGCTGTTAATTGTAAAAAGTATGGTGTTGGCTGATTCAGTTCAACAACCAATGTTTGGTCATCTTCTGCTTTGATTCCAACGTCATCCAAAGATCCGCCTTCTTCTTTAGCAGCTTGTGCACCTTTAATTGGATATAATTGATAAGCATAATCTGTATCAGCGTTATCTGGATTAAGTACCCATTTCCATGCATATTCAAAATCCTGCGCAGTAACCGGGTCACCATTTGACCATTTTGCACCATCGCGAATTGTGAATGTATATGTTTTTTGATCATCTGAAATTTGGATATCAGAAGCCATTGCTTCCTCTGGCTCGCCATCTTGGTTAATACGTGTTAACCCTTCAAAAATTTGGTCAAGCACTGCACTTGAAGTTGTATCAGATGCTTTCCCTGGATGTAATGAAGGCGGTTCTGTTTTGATGTTTACATTAAATGTTTGATCTTCAGCTAGTGCTGCATCCCCGCTGCTTTCACCGCTGTCTCCCTCATCTCCACCATTACCTTCCTCTTGAGCTGCATCATCTCCGCTGTCGCCGCCTGTTGTATCATCTCCGCCACATGCTGCAAGAAAGATACCCATGGCAAATACGAGCGTTAGAAGTAAAGACCATCTCTTCCAATTCATTAATTGACCCTCCCTAGTAATCTCTTTGTTTTTTGACAGATAATTCATATTGTTGTTTAAATTATCTGTGTTAGTTATTATACTATTATTTCAAAATTATTTCATCACTTTTTTTAAAAAAACTATTTTAAATTGTCCGTTAATTATTTCGGAAACAGTATATTTCGTAATCTGAAATTTTGTAAATCCTCTTACAATAAGGGATGAAGGCCATTTATACTTCAAAGCTATTTTATAATTCCATTTATAAATTTTCTAAAAAATAATTAATAATTGTATTTTTCTAGGCTGATTTCCTCTATAAAATGGTAATTATTAGGGTATAGCAATATAAAACAGGACCCATTCGTAATAGAATGAGTCCTGTTTAGCTTATTGCTGTTTTGTTTTATATTCTTCATTATATTTGTCATCATATAAGTGACAAGCTACCCAATGGTCTTTTTTATACTCCTGAAATTCGGGTACAACTTTTGCACAAACATCCATCGCAAATGGACAACGTGTACGGAAACGGCAGCCACTTGGCGGATTGATTGGGCTTGGAACGTCACCTTCCACAATAATTCTTTCTCTGGAGCGTTCAACTTCCGGGTCTGAAATCGGAATTGCACTTAATAATGCCTGTGTATACGGGTGTAATGGTTCCTCATACAGGTCATCACTGGTCGCAATCTCAGCCATACTTCCTAAATACATAACCCCAACACGATCACTGATATGTTTAACCATTGATAGATCATGGGCAATAAATAGATAGGTTAACCCACGTTCATGTTGCAATTTTTTTAGTAGATTAACAACTTGCGCCTGAATGGACACATCAAGTGCTGATATTGGTTCATCAGCAACAATGAAGTCTGGATTAACTGCCAATGCACGAGCAATACCGATTCTTTGGCGTTGTCCACCACTAAATTCGTGTGGATAACGATTCCCGTGATCTGCATTTAGACCGACTGTTTCTAGCAATTCATTAACACGATTTAAACGTTCTTTTTTATCTTTGACAAGGCCATGGATATCAAGACCTTCCGCAATTATATCCTTAACAGTCATTCTTGGGTTTAATGACGCATAAGGATCTTGGAAAATCATTTGCATGCTGCGATTGAATTTCTTTAAATCCTTTTTGGACTTTTTCGCATGCACATTTTCGCCCTGAAAGTCTACTTCTCCCTCTGTTGCTTCATACAAACGTAAAATCGTACGACCGGCAGTAGACTTTCCACACCCAGATTCTCCTACCAATCCGAATGTTTCGCCTTTAAAAATATCAAACGTAATCCCGTCCACCGCTTTTAAAACAGTCTTATTATCTATTTTAAAGTGTTTTTTAAGATTACTAATCTCTAGTAATTTTTCTTTCGTATCATTCATGGGCTTTTGCACCTCCAACGATGGCAGACTCTGGTGGTTCAACTTTTGGTGCGCGTTCATCTAATAACCAGCAAGCCGTTTTTTGCGTATCCGAAAGCTCCGTATAGTCTGGCATATGATTTTCACATACCTTCATTGCATACGGACAACGCGTTACGAAAGGACACCCTTTTGGTGGATCGGCTAAATCTGGTGGTGACCCAGGAATTGCTTGCAGTTCTTCATCACTACCCTCAAGTTTAGGCATGGATCCTAACAATCCCCATGTATATGGATGTTTCGGTTGATAGAAAATCTCATCGACCGTACCTGTTTCAACTATTTTACCACCGTACATAACAGCAACCCGATGTGCAGCATTTGCTACAACACCTAAGTCATGTGTGATCAAAATAATTGCTGTACCTGTTTTCTCCTGGAGATCACGCATCAAATCAAGAATCTGTGCCTGAATGGTTACGTCCAATGCTGTTGTCGGCTCATCGGCAATCAACATTTTTGGATTACAAGCTAGTGCAATGGCAATCATCGCACGTTGTCGCATTCCACCAGAATACTGATGGGGATATTGATTAATCCGTGCTTCCGGGTTAGGAATTCCAACTAACTTCAGTAATTCAACACCACGATTATGCGCCTCTTTCTTCGACATATTTTGGTGTTTAATTAATCCTTCGGCGATCTGCTTTCCAACAGTCATCGTCGGGTTTAAAGATGTCATTGGATCCTGGAAAATCATACTAATATCTTTACCACGGATATCCTGCATTTGTTTTTCTGATTTTTGGGTTAAGTCTTCCCCTTCAAACATGATTGATCCACCGGCAAATTTTCCTGGCGGCATCGGGATCAGCTGCATAATTGCTTGGGATGTTACACTTTTTCCTGATCCTGACTCACCCACAATTGCTAATGTTTCTTTTTCATCAAGCTGAAAGTTAACACCGCGAACGGCTTTTACTTCACCACCATATGTGTCAAACGATACCGAAAGATCGTTAACTTCTAATAGTTTACTCATTTTTCGTATCCTCCCATTACTAGCGTTCTTTTGGATCTAACGCATCTCTCATACCATCACCAATAACATTAAATGCCAGCATTGTTAAACAGATAAAAAACGCTGGGAAGAAAAGCTGATATGGATAATATTGAAGTGCAGGTAAGGCGTCTGACGACATGGTGCCCCAACTTGCAAGAGGCGCCGGCACTCCAAGTCCAAGATAGCTTAAGAACGCTTCTGTGAAAATAGCATTTGGTATTGTCAATGTTAATGTAACAAGAACGGGTCCCATTGTATTTGGTACTAAATGACGAAATAATAATCTGCTGTTACTTGCACCAAGTGATTGAGATGCCATTACATACTCTTCAGATCTGAGCTGCATGACTTGTCCCCTGACAATCCTAGCCATATTAATCCATCCGGTAATGGTCATCGCAATAATTAAGGTCCATAAACCTTGTGGCATAATAACCATTAATAATATAACAACTAGCAAATATGGTACACCATATAAAATATCTGCTATCCGCATCATATATTCATCGACTTTTCCACCAAAGAATCCAGCAACTGCTCCCCAGATAATTCCGACAACAAGGTCAATAAGGGCAGCCATTAAACCGATAAATAAGGAAATTTTAGCACCATACCATGTTCTGGCAAATACATCTCTTCCTAAATTGTCTGTACCAAACCAATGTTCACCTGATGGGGATTGGTTAGCACGCATTAGATCATTTTCATAGTAATTCTCACCTGAAATTGGTCCACCGGCAAAGGATGCAATGGCTAATAAAACAATGACGACAATGCCGAATAAAGCTAATTTATTTTGACGAAAACGACGCCATGCATCTTTCCAATAGGATGTACTTTCACCGGCGATTTTCTCCGCTTCTGATTCATTAACCTGAAGGGGGGCGAAATCAGCATCGGTTATCGGTGAATTCGTTACATCCGATTCCTTTAATTTTGACTCCTGTACTTGTGCCATTATTTACTGCCTCCCTTCCCTGTAATTTTCATTCGTGGATCAACCAATCCGTAAATAAGGTCAACAATTAAAATTGAGACAAGTAGCAAAACACTGAAGAATACTGTTGTTCCCATAATCACGGTATAATCACGGTTTGTCACACTTACAACAAACTCATTACCGAGTCCTGGGATACCAAATATTTTTTCAATAACAAAACTACCCGTTAATATCGATACAACTAGTGGTCCTAAATAAGAAACAACCGGTAATATAGCATTACGAAGTGCGTGCTTATACGTTGTTACTCGTTCACTTAGACCTTTTGATTTTGCTGTTTTAATATAATCTGCATTCAATACGTCAAGCATACTCGTACGCATGAGTCGCGCAATGAATGCGAGTGGCGTCGTAGCCAGAGCAACTGCCGGCAGTATCGTATGTGCAAATGACTCAAATCTAGCAACCGGTAAAGCTTGTAATTTAATAGCAAATATATATTGCAAGACAGTTGCCATAATGAAGCTTGGTACTGATATACCTAATACCGCAATGACCATCGCAACATAGTCTCCAAATTTATTATGCTTAATTGCCGCAATAACTCCGAGTAAAACCCCAATTGCTAACGCAAGAAAGATAGCCTCTGCACCTAAAATGAGTGAATAAGGAAAACTTCTGCTTATAATATCCGTAACTTCTTGTCCCACGTATTTAAACGATGGACCGAAGTCGAATTGAACCGTATTTACAAGGTAATCAAAGTATTGTTGATATAACGGGTCATTTAATCCATATGCTTCATTCATTTGTTCTTCAATTTCCGGCGGTAACTTCCGCTCTGATGCAAATGGCCCCCCTGGTGCGGCCTGCATGAGGAAGAACGTAATGGTTACAATGAAAAATAGTGAAACAATAATATAACCTAGTCGTTTTAATAGGTATTTCGCCAAGAGTCTACACCTCCATATTCCCTCTGATAAGCCGATAACGAATTATTTATTTTAAATATTAGTATTTTTTAGCGTAAAAAGAGGAATGATCTCCATCCCCCTTCACACTGATTACCGAATCCATCCATGAAACTATTTAAGTTTAATAGAAATAGTAAAAAGTTAAGTTTCTTAAGCAAAGTTTTAACCTTGCTTATTCTGAAGATATATCAAAGGAGTTTTATGATTCTTATTGTTTATTCAGTACCAATATAGGGTATCTGTAACAACACATACCTTATATTGGTACTTGATTCAATCATTCTTAGTGTTCTGCGATATAGCCCCACTTAAGTTGGATAATACCAAGTGGTGAAACTTGCACATCTTTTACATAATCTTTATTTAGCCACACGTTTGTATAGAAATAAATTGGTGCAATTGGCATTTCATCCATAAACAGTTTCTCAGCTTGGCGTAAAATATCATCACGTGCTGCTTCATCTGTTTCTGTTCTGGATTTTTGGATTAGATTAGCAAACTCTTCATTCTCCCAGTTGGTATAGTTGTTTCCACCAACAGATTCAAAGATTTCTAAAAAGTTAATTGCATCATTAAAGTCTGCATTCCATCCCATACGACCAACTTGATAGTTACCTTCACTCATCGTATCCAAGAACACGTTCCACTCTTCGTTATTTAGCTCAACATCAACGCCAAGGTTTTCTCTCCACATATCTTGAACAGCTTGAGCGATAGCAGCGTGAGCTTCACTTGTGTTGTAAGAAATTTTAACTGTTGGCAATTTGTCTAAACCTAATTCATCCAAACCTTTTTGTAAATATTCCTTCGCTTTTTCCACATCGTTATCTTTAAAATATCCTTCTTCATTTTCTTCCCAAATGGATGGTGGAACAAGTGCCATCGCTGGTTGTTGTTCACCTTTTGTAATATTTTTTACAATGCCTTCACGATTCATTGCTAATGAAAATGCCTTACGAATATTCACATTGTTAAACGGTTCTACTTCAGTATTAAATGAATAATAATACACGCCTGCTTTTGGTGAAACATTTAAAGACCCGTCTTGTTTCAATGCTGGAATCGCAGCTAACGGAATTGCATCTGTTGGTGATCCAGCCCAGTCAAGTTCATCGTTTTTGTACATTTGTAAAGCTGTGTTTTCGTCATCAATCATATACATGTTGATTGTTTCTAAACTAACATTTTCTGCATCCCAGTAATCTGTGTTTTTCTTTAAGACAATTTTGTTTTTATGTTCCCATGATTCCATTATGAAAGGACCGTTCGTTACATATTTATCGCCTGCATCTTGAGCCCATTCATCATTTCCTTCTGCTACATTTTTGTTAACTGGGAAATACGTATAGAATGCTGTTAGATCTAAGAAATATGGTGTTGGCTGATTCAATTCAACAACCAATGTTTTATCATCTTTTGCTATAACACCAACATCGTCTAGTGACCCACCATCTTCCTTAGCAGCCTTGGCCCCTTTGATTACATATAATTGATACGCATAATCTGTATCAGGGCTTTCTGGGTCTAATACCCATTTCCAAGCGTATTCGAAATCCTGTGCTGTTACAGGATCACCGTTTGACCATTTCGCATCGTCACGGATTGTGAATGTATATGTTGTTTTGTCATCTGATACATTTACACTTTCCGCCATCGCTTCTTCCGGTTCACCATCTTGGTTAATTCGCATTAACCCTTCAAATGTTTGTAAAAGAACTGCGGATGATGTTGAATCCGTTGCTTTCCCCGGGTGTAAAGAAGGCGGCTCCGATTTAATGTTAACGTTAAAAGTCTGATCTGATGATAAACTCGATTCACCATCGCCATTATCAGCGTTCCCTTTCGACTCTTTATCAGAATCACCGCCACAAGCGGCAAGAACAATACTCATAGCGAGTACTAATGCTAAAAATAAAGACCACTTCTTCATTTGTTTCCCTCCTGTATTTTTCCTATTGCGTCTTTATTCAGATAATTTAGGTTTATTAAATATATCTGTATTGAGGATTATACTACGTTTCGACAAATTATGCACATGTTTTTTTAAAAAATTTACTATATTGATATCATTTCTTATATTAGGTGTTAGAAATTTCGGGAACCTAATTTTTAGAAAGCTTGATATATCAGTATTTTCAGGGAGATACCTTTCCCACAAGAATAATCGTTTACATTTTATTCCAATAAACGACAAAATATTAAAAAAACTTTGACTTATCATTAAAGTCAAAGTTTTTTAGGTCAATTTTTTGAATTTACCTTACCAATTTAGATTGCAGCAACTTCATTCATTCCCTCTGTGTCTGCACGTTGAAAGTTACTACATTAAAGTTAATCAAATAGTCCTTTAAAAAAGTTAGCAATTAGTTGAAGGAACTCTTTAAAAAAGTTACCCACCTTTTCCCAAAAACCTGCATCCAATCCTAATTCATCTATTTTATCTTTAACAGTTGATGCGATATCTTCAAGCTGATTCTTCACTTTGCCAAAGTCAATATCAAGATCACGCATTTTTTCAAAAAGGTTTGTTAGCATTTGACGATCTTCTTCACTTAATGAAATGTCTAATTTGTTTAACTGATCTTGGACAATCTGCTCGACTTCTTCCTTTGATGCCGGATTTTTGTCGGCAATTTCCTGTTTAATATCCGTAATCAATTCACTTACTTTTTCTTGGCTCATTCCATCTTTTTTAGCAAGATCTGTTGCTACGTCCAGCTCTTCATTCGCTAGTTCCATTCGTTCTTTATCAAGGTCTTCTCCTTGAACATCGTACGCTTTATAGATGCCTGTCAGGGCGGAGTGTCCACTAACTTTAACAGGAGAAGCTACATCAACCGTCGCATCCTCAACACCTGCAGTTAACAATGCGTTTGCATACATTTCATTTGTTACTTCAGTAATATTAGCAGGCGTCACGATATTGATCGTTAATCCTTCCCCTTTTTCTTCACGAGTAATTTTCGCTGAAGAATACATGCGTGAATTCGGGTCGCCGTTGATGTAATTTGCAATATCTTGTCCAGTTACACTGTATTCTTCAACAGCATCAGGATCTGATACTTCTAACAGCTCCCGTACTTCTCTCTTTTGATCATCTGATAATGTATCACCGTAAACAACAATCGGTACCCCAAGTTTTTCATTGATACTATCCGAATTATCATCTGTTCCTTCTGCCGCATTTACCGGAAAAGTTATACCGGTAACAAGTCCGATCAGCACGATGAAAATAGCTATGTTCTTCCATAATCGTTTCATTAAAATTTTCCCCCTTGTATATGATTAAAATGATGATTTGGATTACAAAATTTAATTCTATTCGCTGGTAATCTATTTCATTCTTGATTATATCGTATTCTTCTGAAGTTGACACTAAACGATCTGCATTTAATCCTGTTTTATGGAGGGAAAATTTAGGGAACTAGGTTATTTGAGCAGAATACTTTTATTTCTTTGTCACCCTGTATAATATTTAGGGTGACGAAATAAATGGACGAAAGAAGGTATTTACCATCAGTGATCAACAAAATCCTATCGTAAAGCGCAATTTGGCAATTATGTGGTTTGCAAACTTTTTTGTTGCCGGCAGTATGACAATGGTACTTCCATTCATCTCTCTGTACATTGAAACATACGGAGACTTCTCCGCTTCCTATGTACAAAACTGGTCGGGCTGGATCTTTGGTATTACATTTGTCACCGCACTCATTTTTTCACCTATATGGGGGAGGGTCGGTGACAAGTATGGCAGAAAAAGGATTCTCATGATTTCTGCAGCAGGTTTAGGCATATCTGTCTTATTAATGGGTTTTGCCACCTCGGTCTGGCAACTTTTTTTATTGCGATTATTTATGGGAATATTCACAGGATTCATCCCAATTTCCCAAGCATTTATCTCTACGCAAACGCCTAAGAATATTGCTGGACGTGTGCTAGGAACATTACAAACCGGCAGCATTACTGGTTCATTAATGGGGCCACTGTTGGGCGGTGCTTTTGCCGATATGTTTGGTTATGCCGCAACATTTAAATGGACATCTATCTCTATCCTTTTATCAGGAATCCTCGTATTTTTCGGGGTAAAAGAAGTTATCATGAAATTTGCTGATGAAAAGGAGGAAAAGTCATCCTATTCTAGTAAAGAGGTACTGTCACATATTATGCAGCGACCTGTACTGCTTGTTGTTATGCTGATTTCCATGCTTGTACAGGTAGCACATTTTAGCGTACAACCAATTTTATCATTGTATGTTAGTGATTTACATGGGGCTGCAAATATCGCGTTATTCTCAGGAATGGCCTTTTCCGCTGCAGGCTTAGGAAATTTATTGATGGCTAGAAGATGGGGGCGATTAGGTGATCGGATCGGTTATATTAAAATCGTCATTTTCCTGTTGTTTATGGCAGGAATTGTCTACTTCCCAGCAGCTTTTGTTACAAACATTTGGCAACTGATTATCATACGCTTCTTGCTTGGTATTTCAATCGGCGGGCTTGTACCAGTTCGTATCGCTTATATTCGCCAGGAAGCACCACTCTCCATTCAAGGTGAAGTACTTGGTTACAATACATCATTGCGTTTTGCAGGAAACATTATCGGCCCAGCACTTGGCGGCGTCATATCAGGCTTCTACGGATTTTCCGGTGTGTTTTTTGTAACAAGTGGACTACTGATTATAAGTGGTGTTATTATGCTAGTGGCTTGGTATCGAAGTGAATACGCAGGAAGAAAGGGACATTCTCGGGCACTTTCTTCTTATAGAGGGTAGGGTGAAAATTATTACGGACAGCTATTCTTGTTGAATAGCTGTCCGTTTGTTTGATTGTTTGGTGGCGGGGTGATGTTTCTGCTCTCGCGCCGATGTTTCTGCTTTCGCGCCGATGTTTTCGCTCTCGCGCCGATGTTTCTGCTCTCCCGCCGATGTTCCTGCTTTCGCGCCGATGTTCCTGTTCTCGTGCCGATGTTTTCGCTCTCCGGCCGATGTTTTCGCTCTCCCGCCGATGTTTTCGCTCTCCGGCCGATGTTTTCGCTCTCCCGCCGATGTTTCTGCTCTCCCGCCGATGTTTCTGTTCTCGCGCCGATGTTTCTGCTTTCGCGCCGATGTTCCTGCTCTCGCGCCGATGTTTTCGCTCTCCGGCCGATGTTTTCGCTCTCCCGCCGATGTTTCTGCTCTCCCGCCGATGTTCCTGCTCTCCCGCCGATGTTCCTGCTTTCGCGCCGATGTTCCTGCTTTCGCGCCGATGTTCCTGCTCTCCGGACGATGTTTCTGCTCTCGCGCCGATGTTCCTGGTCTCGCGCCGATGTTTAGAGGCTCGCTTTTATAATTGCCCGTGCGTCTTCTTGATTCAATTTTTTAAAATTCCCATGTTCTGGTCGGACAATTGTTGTTTTCTCAACCATTAATTCAAGTGTGCTACTATCAATTGCGTAATCAGCAAGTCGTGTAGGTGCCCCCATACTTGTCCAGAAGCTACGTAGCCTTTCAACGCCTTCCATTGCCACTTCACGATCGGATTTTCCTTCTGTTGCAACGTTGAACACCCGAACAGCTAACTGTTTAAAACGGGTAACATCCGTATCCAACACATATTCCATTCCTTACTTCGTATAAACAACAACATCCATCTCAACAAGCACATCTTTCGGTAGACGACTCACTTCAACCGTTGCCCTTGCAGGATAAGGCTCTTTCAGGTAACTGCCATATATCTCATTAACAGTGGCAAAGTCGTCCATTGAACTCAGATAGATTGTAAATTTAACAACTTGGGAGAAATCAGTTCCTGCCTCGTCTAAGATAGCTTTAAGATTTTCCAAGACCTGTCCAGTTTGTTTTTCAATTCCTTGTTCCACTTCTCCTGTTGCCGGATTAATCGGAATTTGCCCTGATACATAGATAAAATCACCTGCTTGAATTGCTTGTGAATACGGTCCAATTGCCGCTGGTGCATTTTCTGTATGAATTGCTTTTACCATGTTTACAACCTCCTTATAATCTTCTTACATAATCATACCACTTTTCCATTTGGTTATGACTGTTTCTCCAATGCTTCTTTATACTTCATCACATCTCGCACATAATAGATATCCCCATAACATGCATGATACTGTTTCGCTTCTTCACGCAAACACGTATAAATCGATTTGTCCGGTGCATTTTGATACATTTTCTGTGAAAAGTCAATCGCTACTTGCTGTGTATAGTTTCCTGTCTGATCTTTCACATAGTCAATAAACCCCCTACCAAAGTTATACGATTGTACAGCCAGTTCAACGTCACCATTTGCCTCAGCGATTGTTTTGGAAAAATAATAGACTCCTTGTTTAATCGACAGCTCTGGGTCATCGATACAACCGACTTTTCCACAATAACTCTCTGATGCTTGCATTGGATCATCTCCACGACCACCCGATTCCTGCATCATCATGGCGAGCATGACATCCGTATATGCCGTTACCTCATATTTTTTTGCGTATTTTTTAATCAATGGTTCATAAGCGATTACTTGATCACTTATGAACGAGCGATCAAGCTCAAAATCCGTGTGATCTTCTTTATTTATCGTTACGACAGACACCATCAAAAAAATACCACATAGTACTACCGCTATGATCAAAGCCTGCTTGATTGCCTTTTTACTTCTTCGTTTCACTTGCATCGTTCGCCTTTCATATCTATGTCTTCATCAAACTAGCATAACATATTCAATCAGATCATTAAGCAAAACACCAATAATTTACAAAACTAGACTCATAGAATTATCCACAGGTGAATTGCATATATTGTGTCGAATATTGTCTCTTTCTACAAAATATAGGACTTATCCTCAACCTTATCCACAGCTTGTGCATAAAGCTTAATCGTTTTCATACTTTGTGAATAATTTCTTTTGCCGCCATTTTCCATATCGATAGTACAAGAAGGCGAACAAACTACTTATCAAAAAGCTTGCACCCATACCAATTGCTATTCCTGTATCACCAAACAAGTTGGAACAAAGCGCTGCTAGTGGATAACGCAGGACCCAAAACGAGATAACATTTAGCACAAGTACTTGATACATTGCACCCGAAGCGCGGACAATTCCATTTAATATAAAGTTTATCCCCAGAAATGGATAGCATAACGCAACAATTTGTAAATATGTTGTACCAAATTGAACTGCTTGTGGATCATCGATAAACAGCTGAACACCATATTTTGCTAAAAACACAACAAGTATTCCTACGAAAAGCATCACAGAAAAATTGTATAGGACCCCATATTTAGCAATGCTTCTCACACGAGACCAATTCCTAACACCGATATTTTGCCCTGCCATGCTGCTAACAGATGTCCCCAAGGCATGTGCCGGTAGCATGAGCAAGCTATCTAAGCGTTGTGCCGCACTAAATCCAGCAACAACATCTTCGCCAAACCCTGTTACAACACTCATAATTGCTGCTACACCTGCTGAGATAACTGCCATTTGCAGCCCAGACGGAATGCCGAGGTTTAAGATTAAGCCAACTTCCTGTCTTTTTGGCAGTTTTGGAATACGAAATGGCGCTAATTTACGGCGCAACACATAAATAAGCCCATATAAAAAGGCAGCTCCTTGTGCGGTGACAGTTGCAAATGCGGCCCCTTGCACGCCCCAATCGAATCCAGCAATAAATAACGGATCAAACACAATATTAAGAACAACAGCGATCAGCACGAATCTTAATGGTGTTTTACTATCTCCTAAGGCCCGAAGCACTGTGCTAATAAAATTATAGCCAAACAAAAATAACATTCCGATAAAATTAATTTGTAAATATGTTTTTGCCGCTGCCATCATGTTTTCTGGTGTACCAAGAAGATTCAGCAGTGACTCTGCAAGTAGAAATCCAGTCACACCTAACAGCACAGCTAAAAGTGTTAAGATCACAACAAAAGCATTCAGGTAATTGCTTAATCCTTTAGCATTATTCCGCCCTTTTTGCTGTGATAAGATTGTTAATGCTGCATTATTTAACCCGATCACAAAAGACAGCACTGTAAAGATGATCGTGCCCGAAACAGCAACAGAACCAAGTGCATTCGCTCCAAGCAAATTTCCAACCCATAAGCTGTCAGCAAATTGATATGACGTCTGCAGTAGATTCGTCAGCATAATCGGTCCAGAAAAGACGATTAACTGTTTAAGAATATTCCCTTGTGTAAAGTCATGTTGCTGTTTGCCCATCAAAAATCGTCCCTTCATACCTGTACCTATTTTAGCACGTCTTCTTCTTTACTTCTTCTGTTTACACAGGGATTAGATACCGTAATATCGCTTGACAATAATAAAGAGCAATTTGGGATAAAAAATGAATCCGATGCTTCTATTCACTTGCTTGACATCCCGATTCCATTCACATGCCAAATGATTTGATAATCTCTGCTGCCGTTTCCTCTTTATCTATCGCACCTACACCTTGTCCAGCCCATAAAGATTGAAAGTCAGCAATACCCAACTTTTTACTAGCTGCCCGTACATCTTTTGTCATTTCGTTTTGAATCGGAAATGGCAAGGTAGCGACAGAGCTGTTCTCAACTTCCTTGATAAATCGATTGGATATTGCTCGGGCAGGTCGACCAGAAAATGCTTTCGTAATGACCGTGTCCGCTGTTGATGCGTCTATCAAAGCCTGTCTATAGGCACGATTTGTTCCAGCTTCTTTTGCTATTAAAAACCGTGTACCTAATTGCACACCGTCCGCTCCTATCGCTCGTAATCCATCAATCTGTTTCTTCGTATGAATTCCACCTGCAGCAATAATCGGGACAGAAAGATTCGCTGATAGTTCTTGAACCAAAACAATAAGTCCAAGATTACAACCATCTTTATATGTGTTCACATCGAATGTACCTCGGTGTCCACCTGCCTCACAGCCTTGGGCAACAATAATGTCATATCCAGCATCTACAAGCTGTTTTGCTTCATCAAGGTTCGTTGCCATTCCAATTAATGTAACATCATTTTCTTTTAATTTTTCAATTGAATCCTGTGATAATACACCAAATGCAGTACTCACAACAGGAATATTTTCTTGTAGGATTACGTCAACTTTTTTCTGTAAATAATCAGTCACTTCAATTGATTCTTTACTAGTTGTGATGCCAAGCTCATGTCTGAATGAATGTAAAACATGCTGCATTTTAGCTATGTCCTTAGAAGATGCCTGTAAATCAGTAGCAAATAAATTAACAGCAAACGGTTTATCTGTCAGCTGCTTCACTTCTTTAATTTCACTTTTCAATGTCTCAGCATTCATATACCCTGCACCAATCGTACCAAGTGCTCCTGATTCAGCAACGGCTGCAACTAGGGCTGGAGTTGTAATCCCACCAGCCATACCAGCCTGTACAACGGGAATCTTGATCTGTAATGTTTCTACTAGACGATCCATTAACTACCCCTCCAATTTAAATTATCCTTTCAGTGAAGCATACCACAAAGCTATATTTAATTATAACTGAAACTTTTCTATATATTTCCTCATTTTTCTTCTTGACAATATTAAGAAAATTCCGTAGCATAATATTAATTAACGAATTATGTCGTTAACGATTTGTTCACACCAAAATTGACTAAAAATTCAGATGGTGGTTAGACGTAAAACGTTAACGAAGGCTATAATTTGATCCTGAATTATCTAATTATTTACTCTAATTAAGCCCTTTTAAACAAGCATGAATAAAGGAGTTCTTGTCATGAAAATAAAGATTGCTGTTTTTGGTAGAAAGGAAATAATCGAGCGGATTAACCATTATATAGAAGACCAAGATGACATTGAAATTGCCCCATTTACTTATACAAAAGCTCATGAAACAGCGGAATTAATCGAGAAGGCTGTTATGTGTGACATTTATTTGTTTGCTGGCACCCTACCATATTTATACGCCAAAGAGAAGATTGATAGAAAACGTCTACCAGCAGTACAAATTGCCTGTGACGAATATATGATCCTTACCTCCTTGTGCCGGCTTAAGTTTCACCATCAAGCGTTAAATCGTATTTCAATTGATGTACCAAACCGTGTCCATGTTGATGAGGTAGTAACGGAATTAGCAATGCATGATCATACGATTTATACATACAGCTATGGTGGCGAACTCGATATTGATCATATTGTCACCTATCACAAAAATCTATGGAATGAAGGAAAAATTGATCATGTTTTAACCTCAATTGTAGATGTCAAACAGAAACTAACAAAGCAAAATGTCCCGACAAGTTGCATGCAAATACCTAAAATTAACATGGAACACGCCATTGAATGTGCAAAAGAAACGGCAATACTCAACCAATCGAAAAGCGCACAAGTCACTGCGGGTTTTGTTCGTTTAAAACAAGATAATTCGTTTATTTCCGATCGTGATGGTTATTTTAATCAAAATATTTTACAAGAACTGCAGCAAATCCTACAAAAATTTGGCCAACAAACATTCACCTCTGTGTTAGCGAATGGGGATAACCAATTCGTTTTGTTCGGTACCCAAGGGCTTTTAAATTACATCACCAACCATTATCGCGATTTTCCGCTTCTGCAGGAAATCGAACAAACGTTAAGCATTCATGTTGATATCGGATTCGGACTAGGCTTAACAGTAAGCCAAGCAGAAGCTAACGCACAATTAGCATTAGAAGCATGCAATCGTACTGAAGTCAGCAATTGTTATATTGTAAATGATCGGCAAGAAACAATTGGACCTCTTGGGATTGAGAAACAATTTAACACCTCACAGCTTTACCGAGCATTAATTCATAAGGCAAAATTAAATAATGAACTGTCGTATAATTTTATAGATTTTATCAAGCTCCGAAATAATGAACCTTTCTCTGCCAATGATATTGCTAATTATTATCGGGTAACGAAGCGCAGTGCTGAACGTACGGTTTACAAATTGTTATCGGGTGAGGTTATTAAAGTAGTTGGAGAAGAAAAACCATATCAAAAGGGGCGTCCGAGGAAGCTGTTTCAAATAACTGTATCATAATAAGTCGAGTCAGATTGGGATTCAATCTGGCTCTTCATTATGTGAAGGTAAAAACATAAAAATACCCCCAATAAAGGGATATTCCCATTGCTAGCTTTTATTATTAAACAAATAATCCATCACTTGATCAAAAATTGCTACGTCATCTGTGATTAAGAAGACTGGTAATAACAAAATAGCAAGTATGACCGCAAAATTGGCGACGATAAATTTACTAAACCCCTTTAGTACTTTCCCCAATTTAACCAACCCCTTTTCAAAATATACTCTATATTATACACCATTATGATACCCGTTACAAAGAACCGGTAAACATGTTTCTCTTTCATTTTTAAAAGGCTGTTTTCTAAAAGATTGGGACTGCGATTACCCATCGAAAATATTTGTTGTTTTTTACACAATAGATATAAACTGCGACATAACTGTTGGGCTCTTTTCTTTAGGCACGTGCATTTCCGGAACGGCAGTCCAACCACCATCACAATCTGTGTCGCATTTTATATCAACTCAACAAAGACTACGAAAAGAGCCTCTAAAAAAGATAAAACTGCTCAGCACTATAGGCTAAGCAGTTCTTTTATATCATCTTCAGACAGGCTTGATAGCATACTCTCACCTGGTTTGATTACTTGGTCAATTAATTCGCGTTTCTTTTGCTGCAGATCATAAATTTTCTCTTCAATGGTTCCCTCTGTGACTAGACGAATAACCTGTACCACGTTTTTTTGCCCAAAGCGGTGTGCTCTGCCTGTTGCTTGATCCTCAACAGCGGGATTCCACCACAAATCATAGAGGATAACAGTGTCTGCACCTGTTAAATTCAATCCTGTTCCACCAGCTTTTAGCGATATTAGGAACACACTCTTTTCCCCATTGTTAAACCGCTCACTTATTTGCACACGTTCCTGTGACGGTGTTGATCCGTGTAAATAAAAGTAATCAATACCTTCCTCCGCCAATTTACGGATAATAATCTCATGCATGCTTGTAAATTGAGAGAAAATCAGCATTCGTTTACCATTTTCAACAGCATTACGAACCGTTTCCATCAATTGTTCCAGCTTTCCGGACTTCCCTTCATAATTCTCAATAAACAATGATGGATGACAGCAAATCTGTCGCAGCCTAGTTAAACCAGCTAATATCTTCATCCGGTTTTTGTGAAAGTCATGATCTTTCATTGATTGTGCTGCCTCTTGTTGTAACTGGCGCAAATAGCCAAGATATAATTCTTTTTGCGGCTTGGTTAATTCCGAAACAGAAACGGTTTCAATTTTATCAGGCAGTTCTTTTAACACATCTTGCTTCAAGCGCCGCAAAATAAATGGTTTCGTCAACATGGCGATTTTTTCATGTGATAATTGTCTAAATGCACGCTGATTTGGCATGAGCCCTGGTAAGATAACTTGGAAAATTGCCCACAACTCGTCAATCGAATTTTCAATCGGCGTACCACTTAATGCAAAACGCTTACTGGCCTTAATTTCCCGAATTGCCTGGGATGTTTTCGTTGCATAGTTTTTTATATACTGTGCCTCATCCAAAATCAACGTTTGAAAGGATAAATCACGGTAATATTCAATATCCTGCCTCAACGTTGCATAGGAAGTGATCCAGACATCCATATGCATTTGTTCTTGAATCTTGATTTGCCGTTCTGTTGGTGTACCAGTCATAATCGCAACTTGTAAACCTGGTGCGAACTTTTGGCATTCGTTTTTCCAGTTATATAATACGGATGACGGTGCAACGATTAAATGGGGTTTATCACCTTGTTCCGATACCATATATGCGATACTTTGCAATGTTTTCCCTAGCCCCATATCATCTGCCAAAATACCGCCTAATTGATAATTGCTCAACGATTTAAACCATTGATAGCCAGTCTTTTGATAATCTCTTAATGTGGCTTGCAATTGATCTGGTAATGGATAAACTTGTTCCTCCGGTGATTTCAGTTGGTTCAATAACCGGCGAAATGACGGATCATAATCTTTCTTCGTATCAATTAACTCATCAATTTGCACACCACGATAAGCAGGTAATTGGACATTGCCATCGTGGACGTCCGATTTTTTAATATCCAAATCCGTGAAAAGTTGTTTAATTGAGGAGAACTCTTCCCCTTCCAAGGAAAGCAATGCTCCACTTTGCAAACGATAATACCGTTTTTTCTCCATTACTGCGTTCAAGATTTGGTTAATTTCATTGTCATTAATACCATCAATGGTAAAGCCTACTTCCAATAAATTGGAGGAAGACTCAATCCGTACACTTGTACTCGGGTTCGGTTCATTTTCCACGATCAGATGGCGAACTTCAGATGTTAAAAACAGCTCTACATATTGTTCAAAAAGTGGTAAGGCATGGTACAAAAATTCATAAACCGTCTCTTCATCTGCTTCGATATACAGCTCTTTCCCGTTATAATGAAAATTTGCCTGCTCAATTAGGCGCATAATCTGCTGTTCTTTCGCAACATCGCGAATAATAATTACCTCATCCTGTTCACGCCCATTGAATGGATCAATTTGATGCTCACCGTAATGATACTCCAATCTTCCAACAATCCAATCCGCTTGAACATCGAGGTAAAGTTTTGCTCGCAATGGTACTTGAATAATTTCAGATGCAACGTTATCGGAAATTTGCACGTCACCGACCTTTTTAAGCGTTGGCAGCACTTCTGACACAAAAACATCTGCCTGCTTTTTCGTAATTGGCAAGCGGTGATTCTCTATCCCGATCGTATCTAATTGTTCAACGATCGGTAGCTGTTCTTTTGCGGGAAAGTAAAATGTCCCTTGTGAAAACAATAATTGATACATCGAAAAGTAAATCATGGAATTCATTTCATCCATGGCTAAAACCATTTCTCCCTGGTCATTTTTGGAAATGGCAAAGTGAAATGGCAGCTCACCCTTGACAACATCAACATGCTCGAAACTCTTTTCCCTCGTTTCAACTGTTAGCTGACGCTCGATAAGTCTATCCAACAGCGGCTCGATAAGAAGTGGCGGAATAACAATTGATCGCTCCGATGTATCCTGGTAATGATAAAACGCCCGATCAACGTAAATTTGCTCATTTCGCAAAATAGAATATAGCATTTCTAAAATGTCTATATCTTGCCCGAGAAAATAATGAGTATCAGGGTTGTACGTAAATGTCTTCGTAAAATAATGTTCATTCCCACTTAGTACATTCCCTAAAAATTCCCGAGCATTTTTAACAACAAACGGACGCTTTTCCCCTGCTTTTAGCTCAAGAAGTAGATGCCGATCATACGTCCATTTGATGAAGTATTCTACTTTTAGCGGCACTTTGCTCGTAATAATCTCCGAAGTTTCCACAGGCTGTTGCAAGGATGTAATCGAATGGATTAACTGATTTGTTGTCTGATAATCATACGATGCTTGAGCAGGTATATTTGATGATGGTTTTTTAGAAATAGCAATTAGCGTTGCAACGATATGTTTACATGTATTGTACGTAGAAAAGGCTGGACAATCACAATACGTTTCAATCGAGCCTTTTTCAAAATTGTCCATATTTATCTCAACAAAATACATTTCCGATCCTCGTACAGAGGCAGTCCAAACTTGATAATTAATATCATACAATAGGTCGCTAACTCGGTCTTGTTTATAGTATTCCAATCCTCGTTTGTAAACAGGGGCTGGAAATAATTTTTGTAAGTTTAAATTTTTAATACTCGCCAAAGCCTATTAACCTACTTTCTACCATCTCTATTTCCTTTATTGTAAACGAGAATGGCTCGTTTTTAAACTATGAGAACTTTTTTATTAGGATGGCGAAAATTAGTTCATTCTATACATGAGAGCAAAAGCGCAAGCGCCCTTACAGGCTA
Source organism: Virgibacillus sp. FSP13 (assembly GCF_054048505.1). NCBI lineage: Bacteria > Bacillati > Bacillota > Bacilli > Caryophanales > Bacillaceae > Virgibacillus > Virgibacillus sp. FSP13. The sequence goes on from NZ_JBSVKG010000011.1 coordinate 58,325, forward strand.
AGAGCGCGACGTCCTGTCGCAACGCCTGTACTAGCACGTCCTGTGCGTCGTAGCAACGTACAAACTGGAGCACTCTGGGACTGCGCTCCGTTCGCCCCACCAAAAAGACTCGCAATGAGATAAAGGAAACATGCCCCTGCAAAAGGGGTATGCCGACGTTGGACGCAAAGTCCGCTCGTAGTCGGCCTTCCTTTAAAACTTAGCCGATGTTGACTTATCGTAGTGGAGGAGTGTGAAGTTTGGGACTGCGCTAAATGCTCGTCCCACCAAAAAACCTGCTAGTTGCTGGGCGCTGGAGCTGGACGTGGCTCGTCCTGCCCAAGAACAGATCAGAGCCAAAAACTTATACTTTCTTACCTTGTTAGAAATCAGACTTCATCTTACAAAACTGTAAGACTACTGAAAGGAAAACACATAGTACTTTGATGTAAATATGGATAAACTAGCAATAGATCATTATTTGGAGGTTATAACAATGAATCAACCCGTCGTTAACGTGAAAAACGTTCATAAAATTTTTGGCAAGAAAAATGAAAGCCAATTCCACGCATTAAAAGGGGTTACGTTTGATATTCAGCAAGGTGAATTTGTCGGCATTATGGGACCCTCTGGCGCAGGGAAAACAACACTATTAAATGTTGTCTCCACTTTAGACAAGCCGACCGATGGCACGATTGAAATTGCTGGCACCAATATTACTTCGATGAAACAAGGCCAATTGGCAGATTTTCGCTCAGAGCAGCTCGGATTTATTTTCCAAGACTTTAACTTACTGGAAAACTTGACGATCTATGAAAATATTGCCTTGCCATTGTCTTTACAAGGTGTACCATCACGAAAAATTAAACCAAGTGTTGTGGAAGTTGCTAAAAAGCTTGGCATCGAATCGATCTTGGACAAATATCCTGTTACGGTTTCAGGTGGACAGAAACAGCGGGCAGCAGCTGCTCGAGCATTAGTTCATGAACCCGCTATTATATTAGCAGATGAACCTACAGGAGCACTTGATTCCAAAAGTGCAAAAAGCATGTTGGAAGCAATGAATCATTTGAATGAAAATCATGGTGTATCCATCATGCTTGTGACACACGATCCACTTAGTGCAAGTTACTGTGAACGAATTCTATTTATCCAAGACGGTTCATTGTATAAAGAAATACACCGTGATGGTACTCGCAATGAATTCCATCATCAAATTCTAGATGTACTTGCAGAGTTTGCGGATTAGGAGGGTATGACATGTTATTGAAATTATCATTTTCCAGCATGCGTAAAATGTTTAAAGACTATCTTGTTTTATTGTTCGGTCTAACTATCTCAATCGCTATTTTTTATATGTTTGAAACACTGGCACAAAACAAAGCATTTATCGAATCGAATGCCATGATTGGATCGATTGTCTTTATTTTTCATGTTGGGACATTTATATTAGCGTTTATCACATTGTTTTATATTTTTTATGCAACATCCTTTATGCTTTCTATGAGGCAAAAAGAACTTGGCATGTACATGACGCTAGGTGCTAAAAAGCATAAAGTAGCCCAGTTAATGTTTTTTGAAACCTTCTTTATCGGCATTGTTTCATTAGTTGTTGGATTAATTGTAGGCGTCGGTCTGGCACAGGGAATTGCGGAGTTACTGATGAATCAACTCGATTTTTCAGGTGAAGGATTTCATGCACTTTATGAATCGTCAGTCATCACTACAGTTATTTTTTATATCGCATTATTTTTGCTAACATCCATTGTCAATGCAATTAAAATTTCCAGAAAATCTGTCTTGGACCTTCTTCATGCGGGAGAAAAGCATGATCAAGTAAAGGCTAAAGGTGGAAAAACCATAATTGGCGTTATTTTTGCAGTGATTTTAATTGGTGCTGGTTATTACGCCATGTTTAATATGGCACAACTGGCACAGTTCGGGGTCATTTTAGCAGCTATTACAATTACACTTGGTACGTATCTGATGTTTATTTCCCTATTCCCTTATTTGATGAAAAAGATAAAAGGTATTCGTACGCTCAATGAAAAAGGAATCAATTCATTCACATTCGCTCAATTACGTTTCCGGATGGGACATTTAACCAAGGTGCTCGGAACTGTCGCAATGCTTGTTGCACTTGGACTTGGGGCAATGACTGCTGGGCTATCCTTTTACAATAATGTGGAACTACAGGCATCTATGTTTCATGCAAATGACGTAACCATTCACCAGCCAACAAAAGATGATCGTGACACACTAGCGGACATGAATATTATTGAGGAAAATGAGTACCGTTACAAGATTGATGAAAAAGGGGTTTATTTTCTGAAAGAGGATTTGTTGGATCATCCTCCAATGTTCAAACCATTCAACCCAACATCGTTAGAACTGCCAGAAGCAAAGCGAATTTCCACCCCATTGCCGGAAGAACAATATACGTGGGGTGAAGTGGATGAAATGACACGTATTCCAAGCGAATGGGATACTGCATTATCTTCCGAGTTACGCACCGGTTTCCAAATGTTTGGTGATCGGAGTATTTTTATCTTTGACCAAGCTAATTATCAAAAGCTCAATACCGAAGAGCAGGAAGTTCTTGTCGCACGTGTTGATGATTTCGCCGATTATTTGCCACAATTAGAGCAAATTGAACAGCGTCAGCAAAAAATAGCAGCATCGTATACAGGTGAGCAAGGCGTCGACATGGCGGGAGGAAGTAAATTCGCTGACTATATGGTCTTTAAAGGAATCGCTAGCGGAACCATCTTCATGGGATTTTTCCTTGGGATTGCCTTCCTTATGATGATGGCGAGTGTGTTAATGTTTAAATTATTATCCAGTGCGTCAGCCGATACGCACCGTTATAGTATGCTACGTAAAATTGGTGTTCGAAAATCATTATTAGTAAAGTCCATTTATAAAGAGTTATTTCTTGTGTTCCTATTCCCGGCCATTGTTGGACTCGTACACGTGTTAGTCGGCATGCAGATGTTTTCATTTATTCTAGTTGAACCATATACAAAAATCTGGTTGCCAATCACCATTTTCATCGTCATTTACGGTGTATACTATTGGCTAACCGTTCAACTGTATAAGCGAATTGTATTGCCGAAAGAGGCATAAAAAATACCGAGATTCAGCAAACGCTGTTTCTCGGTTTTTTTATGCACGTGTTCCCTTCCGTGCTTTTATCAATAAAAATACATATAACATCATTGATAGCATTACCGATCCTGCTGCAGTTGCATAGATTGACCCATAACCAAATACGAACGCAAGCTGGCCAAATACCATTGCACCAAGACCAACCCCTAGATCAAAAAAGGAAAAAAACGTCGCATTCGCCATTCCCTTCCGATTATCCGGTGCTTTATCCACTGACCATGCCTGCAGTGCCGGTTGCACACTGCCAAAACCAAGTCCATACAAGGCTCCTGCAACAAGCATGACAAACATACTTGGTAGCCATGATAACAGGATCATGGCAATAAAGATTAATAATGTCCCGGGAAGGAAGACAAATTCATGCCCTTTTTTATCATATATTTTCCCGGCAAATGTTCTCGATATCATTAAGAATATCGCATACATTAAAAAGTATAATTCGATTCCTTCAATTCCCTTTTGTGTGGCATACAACGGCAGGAAAGAAGCAATACCACCAAATGTCACCGTAATAAAAAATAACAATACAGACGGTTGTAATGCGGTCTTCTCAAAAATATCAAATTTTACCGTGGTTGATTTATTCGGTGATTGTTCCACTTTTTTATAACGGATTTTTGATGATAATAGGAACGCTACTAACCCCAATGATGCACAAATTAAAAACAATTCTTTAAATGACATCACACCAACAAGCGTCAATCCAAGTGACGGGCCAAATGCAAGTGCAAGGTTACCGGATAACCCAAAATAGCCCATCCCTTCACCACGACGTTTTGGTGGAATAATATCCGTTGCAATGGTTCCAGTAGCTGTTGTCGAAAATCCCCAGCCAACACCTTGAACCATCCGCATGATAAATAGAAAAGCAATACTGGCAACAAACGCATAAGATCCAACAGATAGCACAAATATTGCAAGACCTATCATATACACAAACTGTCTGCCTTTCGATTCCAATGCATGCCCGGCATATGGCCTAAGTAAAAGTGCTGAAAATGTAAAAATACCCGTTATAATACCGATTAACTGATCACTTCCACCTAATTCTTTAACAAAAAGCGGAATGGTCGGTAATGTCATTTGAAAACCTAAAAATATAAAAAAATTAGCCAGACAAACAAGGACAAAGTCACGCGTCCAAATTTTATCTGGAATAACTGCCGTTTTTGTATTCAATTGTGTACTCATGTAAGCCGTCCTTTCTTCGATACTCGAAATATATTATACATGAGTACCGCAACAAATGGAATACATAAAATTAAGAATTTAATAATCACTTTTAAAAGGGCCGACAAAACAGCATGGGATTACGCTTGGATTAAAGGCTAATTAACTAACAACTCCTACAATCGTTTCAAAGAAATTGCCTCCCGCATATTTTGCAATGCTTCTTTCCCGATTTCTTTTCTAGCAATCATCACATTCGTGTATAACACATCAACAATACTAAGCTGGGCAATTCTTGACGACAGTGCTTCCGAACGAAAATCCGTTTCCTCAGCTACGGTGTACAACGAAATATCCGCTTCTTTCGTTAAAGGTGATTTAGCAAAGTTTGTAATGCTAATCGTCTTCACCTTTTTTTCCTTTAAAACCTGTAAGACATCAAGCATATCTTTTGTGGAACCAGAATGTGAGATTAATATGGCAACATCTTTGTCTGTCAATTGTGATGCAGACATAAGTTGCATATGCGAATCAAGGTTGGAAATCACTTGTAGACCACTTCTAACAAATTTATGGTACGCATCAAGTGCTACAAATGCAGATCCCCCGTTACCAAAAAACTCTACTTTATCCGCAGCTAAAATGGCTTCGACAGCTTGCTCAATTGCAACACCATCCAAAATATGCAATGTATCTTCAAGTGTTTTTAAATTGGAACGAAAGACTTTCTCAGAAACCGTAGCCATACTATCCCCATCATTAATTTTTTCATGAATATCTTTCATTGGGGTGACGATTTCGGCTGCTAGAGCAATCTTTAACGCTTGATATCCCTTAAAACCAATTCGCTGACAAAAACGAAATACTGTTGATTCCGCGACATTTAACTCATCAGATACCTGGTTTATTGTATGATGAATGATATTTTGGGGATTATGTAAAATGTAGTCGGCTATCTTCTTTTCCTTGTCACTAAATTTCCCATAATTACTGCGGATGCTCGCTAAACCATGCTGATGTACATTATCCATTGTGCTATTCCCCTTACGTTTTATATTTGGTTGTTTTCCAAAAGATTGGGACTGCGATTACTCGCCCCATTGAAGATATTTGTTGTTTCTTACACGATAGATATAAAGTGCTATGCAACTAGAAAATTAGTCTTCCGCCGTTCCGAAAATACCCTTCGCTTTCCGCGGACTCGGGATGATGTTTTTGCTCTGGCGCCGATGTTCCCATTCTCGGGACGATGTTTTCGCTCTGGCGCCGATGTTCCCATTCTCGGGACGATGTTTTCGCTCTGGCGCCGATGTTCCCATTCTCGGGATGATGTTTTTGCTCTGGCGCCGATGTTCCCATTCTCGGGATGATGTTTTCGCTCTGGCGCCGATGTTCCCATTCTCGGGACGATGTTTTCGCTCTGGCGCCGATGTTCCCATTCTCGGGACGATGTTTTTGCTCTGGCGCCGATGTTTCTCCTGCAACAAGCAATGTAAAAACAGTTTCTAGTTTAAGTCCATTATATAAGAAATAAAATTTATTTTCAGTATTGCTTATGGAAAAATATTTGATATAATTAATTTGAAATGAAAAAAAATTCTTCTACAAAAGGAGGACATCATGAAATTAGGTATGATTGGTCTGGGAAAAATGGGCCTAAACTTAGCACTGAATTTAGCTGATCACGGTCATGAGGTTGTTGGCTACGATAGTAATTCAGCCGCAACAGATAACATAGAAAAACATGACAATTTTCAATTTCACGCAACATTAAAAGACCTAGTTAATCAACTTCCGGTTCCACGAAAGATTTGGTTAATGGTTCCTGCAGGTGAGATTACTGAAGCTGTTATTAACGAATTAATGCCGTTATTAGATACGGGCGACATGGTAATTGACGGTGGTAACTCTAACTACAAAGACACATTACGCCGAAATGAAATGCTTACCGACAAAGGAATCTATTTCTTTGATTGCGGTACTAGTGGCGGTACAGATGGCGCAAGACAAGGGGCATGCACCATGATTGGTGGCGATGCGGAAAAATTCGCTGAGATCGAGCCATTATTTAAAGATGTATCTGTAGAAAATGGTTACCTTTATACTGGTAAGACTGGTAGTGGGCACTTTTTAAAAATGGTTCATAATGGCATTGAATACGGAATGATGCAATCCATTGCAGAAGGCTTTGACATCTTAAATAAAAGTGAATTCGACTATGATTATGAAAAAGTAGCAAAAGTATGGAATCATGGATCTGTTATTCGTTCATGGTTGATGGAATTAATCGAAAACGCCTTCTCAAAAGATGCAAAACTTGATGATATTCGCGGTGTCATGAATTCATCCGGTGAGGGCAAATGGACGGTTGAAACTGCACTTGATTTCCAAGTAGCAGCACCAGTTATCGCCTTATCATTAATGATGCGCTATCGCTCCCAGGAAGATGACACGTTCTCGGGTAAGGTTGTAGCGGCATTACGAAACGAATTCGGTGGTCATGACGTCATTAAGAAGTAAATATAGGCCGGATCACTTATCTATCCGGCCTTCTATTTAGGATCTCGATGAAAGCGTTTAAAAACAAAGGGGGAAAACAAAATGTCAGGTTCAATGTTAATTTTGATCGCACTTGCAGGTATCTTCTTGCTATTATTTTTAGTTATTCGTACAAAATTGCATGCGTTCGTCGCACTATTGCTTGTCAGTTTACTAGTTGGCATTGCAGCCGGAATGCCACTTAGCGGAGTTATAGAATCGATTGAAAGTGGTATGGGAGGAACACTTGGCTTCGTCGCTGTAGTCGTTGGCCTTGGTGCCATGTTTGGTAAAATGCTCGAAGTATCCGGTGGAGCAGAACGACTTGCCCAAACACTTATCAACAAATTTGGGGAAGACAAGGCACAATGGGCATTAGGTATTACTGGTTTTATCGTAGCAATACCCGTATTCTTCGATGTAGGCTTTATCATTCTCGTACCAATTATTTATGGGTTAGCAAAGAAAACCGGAAAGTCCTTGCTTTACTATGGTATTCCATTATTAGCCGGTCTAGCTGTAACACACAGTTATATCCCACCAACTCCAGGTCCTATCGCTGTAGCTGATTTAGTAAATGCAGACTTGGGTTGGGTTATCCTATTCGGATTTCTCGCCGGAATTCCAGCGATGATCATTGCTGGACCCGTATTTGGTAAATATATTGCGAAAAAAATCCATGTTGATATTCCCGATTATCAACAGTTTGAAGGAAAAGAATACGACCAAGAATTACCGAGTTTCGGAATGATCGCATCGTTAATTTTCATTCCACTAGTATTAATTTTAGCAAACACATTATCTGGGGTTATGCTTGAAGAAGGAAATACCATCAGAAGCATTTTCACATTCTTAGGGCACCCATTTGTAGCTTTAACAATTGCAACGTTATTAACTTTCTACTTCTTAGGCGTGAAACGTGGCTATTCAAAAGAAGATGTTCAAGATATCGCAACAAAAGCATTAGAACCAGCAGGGATTATTATCCTCGTAACTGGTGCAGGCGGTGTATTCAAACAGGTACTAATTGATTCAGGTGTTGGTGATGTTTTAGGTGACATGATGGTAAACTCAGCTTTACCTCCAGTCCTACTTGCATTCTTAATTGCTGCAGTAGTTCGTGTCGCACAAGGATCAGCAACCGTTGCAATGGTAACAGCAGCTGGCCTAGTATCACCACTTATTGATACAATGGGGCTTGCCGGACCAACGTTAGGATTAATTGTAATTTCTATTGCAGCAGGGGCAACGATTGCTTCACACGTTAACGATTCAGGCTTCTGGCTCGTTAACCGGTACTTTGGCCTAGATGTAAAAGATACATTAAAATCTTGGACCATCATGGAGTCACTAATTGCCTTAGTCGGTTTTGCAGTAGTCTTTGTATTAAGTCTATTTATTGGGTGAACGATGGGACATGGGGACAGGTTAGGTGTCCCGCCGCGTTTCACCGCCAAACATGGCTCGTGGGGTGGGACACCTAACCTGTCCCCACGTCCCATGAAGGAGAAAAAGGAATGCTTGCTGTTCCTTTTTCTTTTTCTGTGTAAAAATTCATTAGGAGGATCACCTATGAAACAACAAGCATTCTACTTAGGGGTCGACATTGGTACAACAAGCACGAAGGCAGTTTTATATACCAAACAAGGTGAAGTTGTAGCAATGCATACGATAAACTATCCATTGCACACCCCAAATCCATTAATCGCCGAGCAAAATCCGGATGAAATAGTTGATGCCGTGCTTGGGACGATAAGGGAAACAGTTCGAAAAGGTAACATAGAACACGGTCAGTTAAAATTAATTTCATTTAGCTCTGCCATGCACAGTCTTATTGCAGTTGATGAAGAAGGTGCATTATTAACGAACAGTATTACCTGGGCAGACACAAGAAGTGCGGAGTACGCCAAGAAAATTAAAGAAGAACATAACGGCCATGAAATATATTTGCGAACAGGTACACCGATACATGCTATGTCGCCATTGGCTAAACTCGTTTGGTTAAAAGCGGAAAAACCAGCAATTTTTGCGAAGGCAGCTAAGTTTATTTCGATCAAAGAGTATGTTTTCTTTAAGCTTTTCGGAAAATATGTTGTCGATTACTCAATCGCTTCTGCAACAGGATTATTTAATTTACGATCACTTGATTGGGATGCAGATGCATTACAACTAGCAGGAATATCTCCCCAGCAGTTATCAGAAATTGTGCCGACAACGTACAAACTAACTGGGGTTAAACAGGAGTATCAATCGTATATGGGAATTGACAATGACGTACCATTCATTATCGGAGCAAGTGATGGTGTCCTTTCCAACCTTGGGGTTAATGCAATTGAACCAGGTGTCGTTGCGGTAACGATTGGGACTAGCGGAGCCATTCGCACTGTCTATGATGAACCAAAAACAGATCCAAAGGGACGGATCTTCTGTTATGCGCTAACGGAAAGTCATTGGGTTATTGGTGGGCCAGTTAATAATGGCGGAATTATTTTGCGTTGGCTTCGTGATGAATTTGCTGCCGCTGAAGTAGAAACTGCCAAACGACTTAACATTGACCCCTATGATGTTTTGACTAAAATAGCATCTGGCGTAAATCCAGGGTCGGATGGCTTAATTTTCCACCCTTATATGACTGGAGAACGTGCACCATTATGGAATGCAAATGCACGAGGGTCATTTTTCGGCTTAAGCATTCACCATAAAAAAGAACACATGATAAGATCTGTTTTAGAAGGAACAATATATAACTTATACACTGTCCTGTTGGCACTTGAAGAGTTGACAGGTGAACCAAAGCGTATCCAAGCTACCGGCGGCTTTGCACGCTCGGAAATGTGGCGTCAGTTAATGGCCGATATTTTTGATAAACCAGTAATTGTCCCTGAAAGCTTTGAAAGCTCCTGCCTAGGTGCTGTCGTGCTTGGTATGTACGCAATAGAAGAAATTGATGACTTCCAAATTGTCTCGGAAATGGTTGGAAACACAAACACGCATTATCCTGACAGCGAAACAACTGCAATTTACCAAGAATTGTTGCCCATCTTTATCCGGTTATCGCGAATGCTTAACGAAGAATATGAAAGTATCGCCGGATTTCAACGTAAATATTTAGGTGAAGAAAAGGAATCATAAGCAAAAAACCCTAGTGAATGCTAGGGTTTGTTTTCTTAAAGCTGCTGGATCAACAAATAAATACCAGTAAACAGCAACAATACGTATGTGATGGTTTGAAATACTTGCTGATTAATGCGCTTAAATAATAGTTGCCCCAAAAATAGACCAATGATCACCAGCGGCAATGCGATCAGACTTGATTGCCATATGACTTTCGTCGTACCCGCAAACGTAACTTGTATGAGCAAGCTGACCGAGTAAATAAACAAGTAAAACGCCAACGTAGTCCCCCGCAATTTTTCCTTTGTTGTCTCTGTTCCAGAAAAATACAATAGAATTGGTGGTCCCGGCATCCCAATGCTTGTTGTGAACGCACCGGAAAGCGCCCCAATCGTGAAATCCCTTTGACTTGTTTGCCCAATACGAAAGTGAAGGATTAATAAAATGGTCAGCAGAAGGATAATAACACTGATTCCTAATTTCAACCATGTCATATCCATCGTTAAAAAAATTGTGATTCCAATAGGCAGACCAATAATGCCCCCTAGAATAAACCTTTTTAAAATCCCCGTATCAATATCTTTTCTTATTTTCCAAATTAGCGCACAAGAAATGACAAGCGATAAAATCAAGTTAATTTGAATCGCCTCTCGTGGTTCAAAAAGTAACAGCAAAAACGGCGTTGCCATAATCGAAAAACCAAATCCTGTACTTGTCTGGAGAATGGCAGCGAATAGAATAATAACTGAAAATAAAATGATCGTTTCCAAATAAACACCTACTACTTTTTCACATGTTACCTTTAGTTTAACATTTTACTCGAAAAAAAAGACTGATCAAGGATACATCCCTGATCAGCCACCTTTGTTGATTTTCAGTTACTGTTGGTCTTCTTTTCCTAATTGTAAATTCCATTCTTGTTTCGGATATAATGGCATGCGCTCAGCCCGGTATGCTTGCCTATGACTACCTGATTCAAAATCCGAGATAACTATTTCATAAATCACTTGAGCAGGGTCTTGATCACTAACCTCAACAACTCTACTATTCATTCCGTTTTCCGCCTCAATGTAACCGGATGTCAGGAGGCGATTTCCTGTATGGGGAAGATAATCTGCATCCCCAACAATGCTTGAAAATAACTCTTTCCCACGATCTTCACCATAAGACCAAACTTCTTCAACTGTTTTATCTTTTTCATTTATTCTGTATTGAACAGCTCGACTGTAATCTTCACTAAGGTCATCGTTTCCTCTTGTGATAACTATATTGTTGTCGAAAAGAAGTATATCTGTCGTATCATCATTGTCATCCTGGTCAGGTAATGTCATGACAGCATGTTGTCCACCAGGGAATTTTAGCTCCTCATTTTTTGGATCCAGTAAATACGACTCATAATCATCTGGCCAATATTCTGGTGCTGCTAATATCCATTTAATTTCGCCCTCTGGATAAGAGAGTTTCATAACCAGGTCTTGACTTCGGCTCGACATTAGAATCGTGTCATCTGTTTCATCAAACCAAATCGCATTTTGATGCAGCCAATCCCCTTCATCTGCTGCCGGCCCTTCATAGTCTTGATAAAATGTCTCTGGTAAAACATCTCTAAAACTGAAATCATTTACTGTTTCTCCAGTTTTCCGATCTATTTCTACCATTTCATCCTCAATATAATCAGAATCAAGATCATGTGTCGTTGCAAGCAGGTTGCCGTTTGGCAGTTCAATTGCGTCATGGTGGAGCAGGTCGGTATTTTCATAATCACCTAATTGAATAAGGTACGAATTAGATACTTTTCCTAACATATCCATTTCCAATAAGTCATTATATTTGTCCTGGCCGTCTTCTTTTGTGATATACAATAAATTTCCGTTTTCCAATCGATTAAAAACATGTGAATTCCACAAAGTTGAATACCAACGAACTTCAGCATTATCATCAACAGCATAAGCATAACGCGAGCTTGGAATGATAAACGTTAATCCATTTTCCATTTTTTCCGTATCTGCTTCAACTAGATCCGTAGTCAGGAAATCATCTGGCAATGAATCTGTTTTAATAGATAATTCCTTGGTTATCGTTTTTCCACCTTTATTTGTTGCTTCTAATGTTACAGTATTTTCATATTCTGGATACAAGCCTAAAACAGGAATTTGATGTTCTTTTTCGTACCCAGCAAATGACTTTTTGACATCGCTATTGCTGTCCTTCCCTTGAACAGTTAAGGTGATTTGCGTTGGCTCGTCTGTTTCAAACATGACTAACGCCGTAAGAGGAGCAACGCCATATGGATCTTTCGTTATAAAAGGATCTTCGAATGAGTAAGACCCCGCTTGATATTCTTTCAATAGATGCTTTTCTATTTCTGCTTGATGATCAATCCGGCTTTCATCATAAGAAGAAATCTGCTTCACATCAGGGTCCGAACCTAAATCAACTTGTTCTTCTTTTGCCTTTGCCTCCTCAGATTGATCATCAGTCGATTTTTCTGTACAAGCCGCTAATGATAAAACAAAGATAACAGCAACTATGAATATATAAATAAGGCTGTTTCTTCTCATAAAAGTGAATCCTCCTATTTATCTCCTAATCTATGGTAACTCGATCAAATAACTATCATTTTCAGCAAAAAGGATATATCCAACTTTTTATTTTAACAAACATATAGATAGAGATAAAGGGAAAGACAGTTTAGAATTAGTTTAGAAATTGTTAATAGATTTAAAAAAGCGAAAACGCCCGGTTAGCAAAGCTTTTAAAGGAATTTTCTAATGATGATATTGTTCCGTTAGACTAAGACGGTGAAAAAAAAGGCTGGTTAGCTATTCAAACATAATACTTCAAAGGCAATTTCTTCGTAACGGGAAAGCCATCCATTAGTTGAAGCACCCAAGAAATTAGAATATAGTATTCTTATTTTTAAGATTTGTATTTTATAAATCGGTCACTAATAAAACCAATCAATATTCCAACAATGATTGGTAAGAAAAAATCTCAATATGGGGAGGTAGACACCTAAGGACGTCCTTTTTACACTGCTAATACAACTTTGCCAGAGCAGCGAGTGGAAACTCCTCCCACTTATACATTAAGCATTATGCCTTTATCTTCCTCAAATCTGCCGCAGGGAATCCACCGACAATTTCTTCGTATCCTCGACTTGCTTTTAACACCAGGCCATCCGCAAATCGATTTCCAGCAATTTGCATGCCAACTGGTAAACCATCTTTGGTCAACCCCGCAGGTATCGATGCTGCCGGTAAACCGGTCATATTGTATATATGGGTCATCATCCAATCTGAATCTGCCTCAATTTGTTTACCTTGAATCGTTTCCGGTCCCAATAATTGATAATCGAAGGCTGGGATTGCCAATGTTGGTGACATAATCAAATCATAATCTTTAAAATATCGTTGTAAAACATTCCATACGGTTGTCCGCTTCGATTGGTATTGAATATACTCACTCGTTGTTACAGCATATCCCCGTTCAATCATTGTTTGATAAGATGGTGTTACCAAATCAGGCGTTTTCTCGAGTATTTCCCTTCCACCAGCAGCCGCGGCGGCATACCACATATTTTTGAAAAAGCCAAGAAATTCATGTAACGTCATGCCAAAATCCATCGAGACTTCCTCTACTTGACAGCCTAATGCACGCCACTTGGCAATCTGTTCTTCCATTACTTCCATTACTTCCGGCTCAACCGTATACATACCAAAGTCTTTCGTATAAGCGATTTTCACCCCATCTAATGGGCCATTCATTTGATCAATAAGTTTTTCATCAAATGTTGGCAATGAGAAAGGATCCGTAGTTGACGGACCTTGAGTGACATCAACAAACAATGCTGCATCCTTGACTGAACGGCTTAATGGTCCATGATTAACAAATGGATTATTGGATCCAAAGACATTACTTAAATTATTGTCCATCGGAATTCTACCATAGGATGGCTTAAATCCATATACCCCACAAAAACTCGCTGGAATTCGGATAGATCCGCCGCCATCACTTCCCTCAGCGATTGGTGCCAGATCAGACGCAACTGCAGCAGCTGATCCGCCACTTGACCCTCCTGCTGTTTTTGCCAAATTCCTTGGGTTTTTTGTCGCACCAAACAACGTGTTGTCTGTCGTTCCTTTATGTCCAAAGTCAGGTGTATTTGTTTTGCCAAGAATGATCGCCCCGGCATCCTTCAAGCGTTTCACAATTGTCGCATCCCGATCCGGTATGTTATCCGCGAACAGCTTTGTACCAAATGTTGTTTTTATTCCTTTTGTTGGTGTCAAATCCTTTATCGCCACAGGCACACCATGCAGTGCCCCCAATTCCTTTCCTTGTTGAACCGCTTCTTCCTTTTTGATCGCCTCTTCCCTTGCCCCATTGTTTATTGTAACAATCGCATTAATGTCAGTATTATATGTATCGATTCGGTTTAAATAATAGTCGACCACTTCGACTGGAGAGACCTCTTTTTTTCTAATTTGTTCAGCTAGTGTAAATGCCGTCATGTTTTTCACCTTCATCAAACCTCCATTTTCAGACAAATTTCTTATTGTTATCGTAGCATTTTTACGGAACTTTCTCTATTTAAATAGCTCATTTATTAACAAAATTATTTAACTATTTCATCTATTGCTGTTGCAATTGTGTGAAAAATACTGTAAAATATATTGCTATAACAAAAAAATATCTTCATTTCTGTTTATTACCTTTCAAGTGAATCCCTGTTTTTAACCATCTGGCCTTTACAATTATCATCATTAAACCGACTTAAATGTTCAGCTATGAGCGTGTTCCTTTCATACATATAAATGATCGGAAACACTGTTTTTATAATCTTAAAAAATGAAAGGGGAAAATATATGACAACGATTCAACGAGTTAAAGACGATTCCTTACAACGAGCAACTGATTATGTAAACAATGTATTTAAAACGGTAGAGAAAAGAAATCCTGATGAAGTTGAATTTCACCAGGCCGCAAAACACATTTTCACATCACTAGTTCCAGTCTTCGCAAAACATCCAAAATATATGAAAAACGGAATACTAGAACGGATTTCTGAGCCGGAAAGACTAATTACCTTCCGTGTACCGTGGGTTGATGATAACGGGGTTGTTCAGGTTAATAGAGGTTTTCGTGTCCAATTCAATTCAAGTATCGGTCCTTACAAAGGTGGCACACGTTTTCACCCTACTGTCAATGCTAGTATTATAAAATTTCTCGGTTTTGAACAGATTTTTAAAAATGCCCTAACAGGACAACCAATTGGAGGGGGTAAAGGGGGCGCTGATTTTAATCCAAAAGGCAAATCGAACAACGAAATCATGCGCTTTTGTCAAAGTTATATGACGGAACTTTGCAATTATATCGGGCCAAATGTTGACATACCTGCAGGCGATATTGGTGTCGGTGCCAGAGAAATTGGTTATATGTTCGGTCAGTACAAACGAATGCGTGGTAGTTATGAACCTGGGGTACTAACAGGTAAAGATGTGCGTTTTGGTGGAAGTCTAGTCAGACCTGAGGCAACTGGCTACGGTTTAATTTATTTTGTTGATGATATGATGCAAGATCATGGTTTGAGTTTCAACGATAGCAAAGTCATCGTTTCTGGCGCAGGTAATGTAGCCATTTATGCGATGGAAAAGGCCATGGAATTAGGTGCAAAAGTTGTTGCATGCAGTGATTCGACAGGTTATATTCATGATGAAAATGGTGTTAATTTAGAAACAATAAAACGGCTTAAACTTGAAGAAGATGCAGTCATTTCAGCGTATGTTGATGAGCACCCACATGCATCATTCCATGATAATGGTGATGATATATGGACGATCCCCTGTGATATAGCTTTACCGTGTGCAACACAAAATGAAATTGATGCAGACATTGCGCGTGTATTAATTAAAAATGGTGTGAAGGTTGTTGCTGAAGGATCAAACATGCCATCCAATCAAGAAGCTATCGACTTGTTTAATGAAAGTCATATTCTCTTTGGTCCAGCTAAAGCCGCCAATGCTGGTGGGGTAGCCGTATCAGCATTAGAAATGGCACAGAACAGTATGAAACTATCATGGTCTTTTGAAAAAGTTGATACTAAATTACATGAGATTATGTTAAACATTTATCGGAATAGTATAAGTGCAGCTGAAGAGTACGGCTATCCTGGAAATTTAGACGTCGGCGCCAATATCGCTGGTTTTCTTAAAGTTGGGGATGCCATGATCCGTGAAGGTGTTGTGTAAGTTGGTGATTATTATTTATCTTCGGCGAGGTAAATGATTGATTACCAACATCGGGAGTGGATCAAATGAAACGCTGGCGAGAAAAACGTAAGGAGAGAAAACGAACACGTTCAGGTAAATCTAACTTCTGGTATGAACTGTTGGATTTGTTGATAGATATTTCATTATGGGTACCTGAGTTGGTCCTTTTCCCTTTGCGAGTTATTTATTGGTTTGTGAGAGGATTTTCAAGAGCTTTGAAACATTTATTTGATAATATTATTGATTGGATAGGGTTTTAGAAGTGCAAACACTGTTTTGCACTTCTTTTTTATCGGCTTGATTTTTTAGGCTCTTTTTGTAATGTTGTTGCTTTTTAATTTCGTACTGTGACGTAGTTGGCTTACAAAGTGTATTTTTTGTATTGCCATATATAACCATAACACTGTATATTAAAATTAAATGAAAAGTGAATCTTCTGAGACGCTTATTTTAAGGGGGATTTAAAATGAAATCTAAACAAACAATGGAACTCTCTCTAAATATATATTTATGTATCTATGTCTTACTATACATAGTTTTTTTATTCATTATTAGTCTTTTACATTCATCTTTTAGCATAATAAGCATTCCTGCAATAACAGGGCCGTTTATAATCTTATTAATTTGGACCTTGCTTTTATTAAGAAGGAATAATAACAGCCATAGGAAAGTGAAACATAAACGTATTCTTATTATGAGTATTATTCCTCCTTTAATCTGTCTAGTATTGTTGGGAATTAATGAGTATAATTCAAACTTTAACACGGAAAAGTGGGTGAATAAGTTTAACGAACGTGTATACATGACTGATAATCTATTAAATAATTTCAAGTTACAAGGACTGACCAAAGCAGAAGTATACAAATTATTAGGAAGTCCAGATAATAAAAGTAAAAGTAAACTAATCTATTATCTTGGTAGAGAGCGAGGACTAATCAGAATAGACAGTGAACAGTTAATGATAAAACTAAATGAAAAGGGTATAGTTACTAATTACAGAGTAACTACCGATTAAAGGGTTTTTCTTTCTTTTCGGTGAACTAGTTTACCATCATTTCGGTTTGAGTCTACAAGAAAAAGAATATTCTGCAGGATAAATGAATAATTTTTGGAGAAACTACCATACTAGTAATGCCAACTTCATAATATCCCCCTTACATGCAGTAGGAAATTTCCTACTGCATTTTTTGTGTAATAGTTACATCGCGCAGTTTATATTTATTCAGAAAAAACAACAAATGCCGTCGATGGAGCGAGTAATCTCAATCCCAATTCTTTAAAACAACCTTCCAAAAAGACTATTGACATTATACGCAATGTTACATATACTGTATATATACATATACACAGCATAACACCTAAAAGGAGGGTTTCTTATGAAGGAATGGAAGCAAGCTTATCAGTTGGCAACGTTTGAGTTAAAGGCATCAAAACGCGTATTTCTCTACTTGGCATTATTCTTTGTCTTGGTACTAGTGTTTTTAGTATCTGAGTTAAGCACGTATATGGAACAAAACTCTGCTGGGCTTGACCTAGCCTTTATCCTAATTTTTTCAGGAATCATTATGATCTGGCTGAAACCAAAGAACTTTCAACTCAGTAAAGTAAATGAAGATGTGACAGCTTCTCCATTATTGGTCATGCTAAATCAACTGCCCATTACGAAAGATGTAATTATAAAAAGTAGGTTTATTGTTTACTTTTTCTATTCATTCCCATTTCAGTTTCTATTATTAATTGGTATATATCCTTTATCACCGGCGATTCAAGATGGATTATCGATCGGTTCGTATATTGCCTTTTCCATCATTTGGCTTTCATTTTGCTTTTATGCAGGTTATATTTTTTCTGCAGCTGATGCAGGTACAAAGAGTATGAATACAGTTTTATCGTTTATTTATGGATTTATATTTGCGATTGGGGCAATGTTTATTTTCGCTATTATCCAAATCGCTACTGGGCATAGCATCGTTTATTGGACGATCATTTTTGCTCAAACATGGCCATTATTATCGAGCTTCCTATCTATTATCTTGGCATTTATCGGCTTTACTTATTGGCAACATTATACGAGAAAAACGATGGATAAGCTAGACTATCTATAGAAGGAGGCGTGTACTGTGGAATTACCGATACATCTGTCAAAAGACTCCCGTGAGCCGATATATCATCAAATTGAAAACCAACTGCAAGCATTAATCGCCGGCGGTCATTTAGTTGCAGGTACACCATTGCCTTCCATTCGCGCGCTTTCCAAAGATCTGGAAATCAGTATCATCACAACAAGACGTGCTTACCAGGACTTGGAACAAAAGGGATTCATTCGTACGGCCCAAGGTAAAGGCACATTTGTTGCTGAAGTTGAGGATGCCAAAAAACAGCAGGTCAAAATATCTTCTGTTTATCAAACAATCGAAAATGCCATTGATACAGCACTTCAATATGATTACACACTCGAACAAATTGAAGAGATTTTTGAAGAAATCATACGCACCCAACGAAAGCAGAAAGGAGAATAGTCCATGAACAGCTGGTTAGATATTTCACAATTACAGAAAAAAGTGGAGAAATTCTATCTTGGCCCCATAGATTTATCGATAGAACCCGGAACGATCACCGCATTAGTTGGCAATAATGGATCTGGCAAAAGCACCTTGCTTAAATTAATCATGAATCTGGCAAACCCCGACATGGGAAACATCAAAGTATTCGACAAATTTGTTTACGGTCAGGATGAATCATGGAAAAACAAGATCGCCTACCAAGCACAAACGCAAATTGGTTATAATGCCTATACTGGAGAGGAGCTGAGATCCTTAATCGCTCCTTTATATCCGGATTGGGATGAGGTGTTATTTAGGGAAATGGTCGACTCCCTTTCGATTCCACTAACTAAACGCTATCAAAAACTATCCCAAGGCGTACAGCAGAAACTTATTCTTGCGCTAACCATTCCAAGAAACACTCCATTATTATTACTAGATGAACCAACAGCATTTATGGATATTCCGTCTAAAAAACGACTAATGGATATACTTGTTGAGTGGATGGATCAAGGAGAACGCGCGATTGTTTTTGCCAGTCATCAAGCTGAAGATATTATGAAACTCGCGGACTATCTTTGCATTTTACGTAATGGGAAAATGGTTGGCACCTATGAAAAAGAAGAATTAACAGAGCGTTATAAGCGGTATTGGCTGCAGCATTCACTCCCCGAAAACCGGATATCCGGTGAAATCTCCCGGGAGAAACAGCAGCTTATTTCAAACCAGCCTGACAGAACAGAGCAATTTTTCAACGAGAATAACATATCTTGGTCAGGTCGAACCGCGCTTCATTTAGAAGAGATCATCACATATCTATTACAGGACAGGAAGGAAGGGTGAATTAGCTATGGAAACTATGTTATCAGTAAAGGATTTAGGAAAGTCATTTAAAGATAAACAAATCATTAAAAACATCTCCTTCGACGTTAAAAAGGGAGAAATTATGGCAATTCTCGGCCCAAATGGAGCGGGAAAATCAACAACCATACGTAATATTATGGGGATTATGTATCCGGATGAAGGCACCATTTCATTTCAGGATCATCAAAATATCCCCCGGCACAAAATCGGTTACCTACCAGAAGAACGAGGCTTATACAAAAATGTGAAAGTGATGGATATTTTACTTTACCTTGCTGAATTAAAAGACTACCCATTAAAAAAAGCGAAGGAACGGGCTTTGGCGTATTTGAGAAAGTTTGACTTAGAAGGAAAAGAAAACGTTTCTGTAGAAGAGCTATCCAAGGGTATGGGGCAAAAAGTACAATTCATCGCATCGATTATTCACGAACCGGAGCTACTCATTTTAGATGAACCATTTTCAGGCCTAGACCCGGTAAGCCAGGAATTGTTTAAAAATGAAATTCGGAGTCTTGCGGAAAATGGCACCGCGATTCTATTATCCTCCCATCAAATGAATTTGGTAGAAGAAATGTGTGACCGCTTATTTATGATCCACCATGGACAAAAAATCATCTATGGAAATATGAACGACGTAAAAGCCGAGTATGCGAATTTTAAATGTACAATTCGTGGAAAAAATGACCGTACTGTTCTTATGAATCTCCCAAATGTACAACGGGTCGAACAAGATGATGAGCTAGCAATTCTATATTTAGACAAGGATGTTCATGTTGCCGGCTGGCTTAATCACCTCCCTGAAAGCTTAGATATCCTGGAACTTTCCATTGACCGTATTTCGTTACATGAAATTTTCATCGATATCGCAACAGATAAAAACCTATTACAGGAAGAAGGTGCAGTTCATGCGTAATACACTGAAAGTTGCTAAATGGGAAATTAAGCGCAATATGAAAAATAAGTCATTTGTCATTTCCCTATTTTTAACACCAATCATCTTTCTTTTCTTCTCTATGGTGCCAAGCTTTTTTGATGATTCAGATGAGGAATCTGCAGCTATACAGGTTTATGTGAAAGATGAGTTAGGGGTATTTGCGAATGTAAAGGAAATGGTTGAAAACAATGATCTTTTGGCTTGGGATCTTCAAGAGACGGACTTGGATCAAGCAGAGATGGATGAAAAGCTTGAATCTGAGGAGAACACGGCCTATATCCCATTAACAGAGTCTGCACTTGCGAATGGGAAGGTCAACGTTTTTACAAGTGAAGATATGGATAAAAATTTCATGAACGAAGTCCGCTTTTTGGAGGAGCCACTTCAGCAATTGCGAATTCAGCAGCTTAGTTTAACTGCCGAAGAAATGGAAGTTATATCGCGTAGTGTTGTCTTTGAAACAACATCAGTGGATGACGTTCCAGCCAAAGATGGCCATTCATCCGCTACGGAAGACGGGCCCGTGATGGAGCGCATTGTTCCAGGTGCATTTGCCGGCATCATTTTACTATCCATTATTATTACTGGCATGATGATTTTCCAAAGTGCCTCACAGGAAAAGAAAGATAAAATTGCCGAAATCATTTTGTCATCATTAACACCTGAGCAATTGATGCAAGGAAAAATTTTAGGTTATTTTGTATTAGGGATCACACAAGTTATTGTCTTTGTTGCATTTGCTTTGCCTGTTGTCATTTGGAAAACCGATATCCCGATCATGGATTATTTATTGGTACCTGAGCTGATTCTATTAGTTGGCATCGCCATTTTAGGTTATCTTTTGTTCGCTTCCCTGTTTGTTGGGATTGGTGCTACGATCGAGGACATTTCTACATCCGGGAACTTCCAGGGCATTGTGCTCATGCTGCCATTTTTGCCACTTATCTTTATCGGTCCAATCCTAAGCGATCCAAGTGGTTTAATCGCACAAATCGGTTCCTACCTTCCATTTACATCACCTGGCGTGTTGCTGCTTCGTTTATCATTATTAGAGGAGTGGCCATGGATGGAAGTAATAATTTCGTTAGCTATCTTAATTGTAAGTGTCTGGTTATTTATGAAACTGGCCGGAAAGATATTTAAGACTGGTATTTTACTGTATGGGAAAAATGCAACACCGAAGGAAATTTGGAAGTGGATTCGGGCTTAGAATTGATAGGAAGCGGAGTACTCCATGTGGTACCCGCTTCTTTTATGTTATCCTAGGCTGTTTTATCTTCATTGTAAAGTTGTCAAAGGCATATTTTTTAGCGAAGTGTGTAACAATATCACAATGTTTCTATGATATTCTACTAGCAGCATTCATGTTTCAACACGAAGTATTTCGGTTATACATCCTCTAGCATCAAAATTAATCTAAATGAGCGTAAAAAACCATTTAAATAAAGGAGACAATGCACAATGCACAACCAATTAAAGCATTTTATTAATGGCGAATGGGTAGAGTCAACCGGTTCTGAAACGATGGATGTCATCAATCCAGCAACCGAAGAGGTTATCGGTGAAATCAGCTTGGGTACAAGGGAAGATTTGGATAAGGCGGTAGAAGCCGCACAAGCTGCACTTCCATCTTTTTCGCAGACGACGAAGGAAGAACGTATCAAGATTCTCGAAAAAATAGCTGCTGAATATGAAAAGCGCAAAGATGATCTGATTGAAACGATAACGAATGAACTTGGCGCTCCTCTTTCTATTTCAGAACATGTCCATTATGAAATGGGCTATGCTCATTTTTCGCAAGCAGCCAAATCACTTAAAGATTTTTCATTTACGGAGAAACGTGGTAACCATACAATTGTGAAAGAGACAGTAGGCGTCAGCGGACTCATCACACCTTGGAACTTTCCAACAAACCAAACGTCAACCAAGATAGCGAGTGCCTTTGCGGCTGGAAGTTCAGTTATTTTAAAGCCATCTGAACTGACACCATTTTCAGCAATTATTTTAACAGAGATCTTCGAAGCTGCTGGTGTTCCAAAAGGGGCATTTAACCTTGTAAACGGATTGGGCTCTGTAATTGGGGACGGCATCAGTTCCCATCCGGACATTGACTTCGTTTCCTTCACAGGTTCAGTTGGTGTTGGTCAAAAAATCATGGAAAATGCAGCCAAAACGATTAAGAATTTTGCTCTTGAATTAGGAGGTAAATCACCGCTTGTAGTGCTTGAGGATGCAGACATAGAGCAGGCAGCAAAAAACGCTGTAACAAATATCGCAATGAACACAGGTCAAGTCTGTTCGGCAGCGACACGCATTCTCGTTCCTTCATCAATTAAAAAATCGTTTGAAGAGGCAGTTAAAAAAGTGCTTTCCGAATTTCCTGTCGGCGATCCACGAAAAGAATCGTACATTGGTCCACTCGTTGCCGAGAAGCAGTGGGATACCGTGCAATCCTACATTGAAAAAGGAATCGAAGGCGGTGCAACGCTTATTGCTGGTGGACCAGGCAAACCAGAAGGGCTAGAAACTGGTTATTTTGCAAAGCCAACTATTTTCACAGATGTAACAAACGATATGATTATTGCACAAGAGGAAATCTTTGGACCAGTGATGTCCATCATTGCGTACGAAACGGTTGATGATGCAATTAAAATCGCTAATGATACTGTCTATGGATTGGCAGGTTATGTTGTCGGAAAAGATCCGGAAACACTTCGCAAAGTCGCGACAGGCATTCAAGCTGGCCGAATTTCGGTCAATGATGCAGGAAAGGACTTCTCTGCTCCTTTCGGCGGCTACAAGCAGTCCGGTATCGGTAGAGAATGGGGCGATTTCGGTATTGAGGAATACTTGGAAACGAAGGCTATACTCGGATTACCTTCGTAAATGTTCAAACAAAGCATGGGGTAATCGCTCATGCTTTGTTTTTGCTTAAACGATTCACTTTTTCTTTGCGAAAAAATTTCCTAGATCAAAATTCACGTAAAGGATGAGACCATATTTCCTATTAATACATCATGATGGTTTTTATCGTTATTTTTTATGCGGGAAATATCTTGGTCGGAACATTTGGCAATACGAATCTGATGATAAACACAAGTACTTTTTGTGTGTGTATTCTCTTATTACCTTTTCTTTTATAGTGTAACCGTAAATTGACAACGGCCATGTAAATGTTTGAAAACAGAGACAACAACATCACAAATCACCACAACAAGAAGTAAAATCTGTGGTACTTCTTCCATCTCTCAGAATAGGCAGTACACCGGGGAAAAGAAAGAACCTATGATCTACTTCTTCTCGTGACATAGATCATAGGATTAAGGTCTTACTATCAAAAATACATAGAAGCAAAAGGAGGAATTAGTATCATAATAATAGATACTACAAGTAGTATCTTAGTAAGTATAGGAGGAAGCTTAACTCTTTTTTCTCCCTTATAAAAACCTGAGAATTGGAGATGGTTTTTGTATAGAACAAACATAAAAACCCATACACCTAAAGTTCCAATCATATTATCCCTAGGTGATGGAAAACCCCATAGATTCCCCAAAAAATCATAAAAATTTTCTATTAATACATACCAAATGATCGTTCCTAAAAGTGTAAGCATGATTATAATCCTAAAAAGTTCTAACACCATTCCTATTAAATTTTTCATTTATAGTATCCTCCATATAAGATTCTAAAATAAAAAGCATTCCATGAAATAGGAATGCTTTTTATTTATGTTTTACTATTATATCGCGTCAACGCTAATATCGAAAGATTTATTTCCGTCATGGTAAATTGTCGATTTTACCACTTGGGTGTAATAAAGAACATGAGCTTTATAGCTTTCTGTGAAATGTGAATACAAAGTTTGACTAGATGTAGTCGATCGATTATCAGTCTTGCTCCATACCTTACCTACTCCGCCAGAACCAAATGTTCCGTAGGCTATATGTGTATATTCATTCTTAATTTTATCTGCATGCCCAGCTGTCACTTTTGTTGTCATTGATAGCGTATAAGAATGATTAAACAATCCTCCATCCAAAGTATAAGTACCTAATACAGAAGCCTGTTCATTGTCATTGGGGGCCTTCGCTCTTCCTGTAAATGTCTCCTGACTAAATGGCGTTATACTTGAAACGGATGAATCATTAGAGTTTTTCTCAGGTGTTTTAGCATACGTTTTTATGAATTGAGCATCTTCAGGGCTTAGCTTTTCCCCAACATCATACTTAGAATCAATTTTTAAAAATTTTTGTGCAATTTCCTCGTTTGATAATGCATCTGCGCTTACAGACGTCCCAAAAACTAGAAAACTAGCAATCAAGGTAAAAATAGAAGTCAATAAAATTCTTTTCATGTTAATCATCCTTTCTTTGGTTTAAAAATCGATAAATCCTTCTCTCGCCTCCTGTATTTTCAGACTTATTTATATTTACATATTTATTATAATTTACATATTTATATGAGTCTACCATTTTTACCCATTTTAATAAAAACTTTAATCTCCTTTACGAACGTCAACAAAAGGAAAAGTATCTACCACAATTAAGTAAAGACTAACTTTAGCTGCTAAACTAAATTGAACAGTTTTTACTTGATAGAACTGAACACTTTCTATTCAAATTAACTCTAACCATTTAGACTTTATAAATAAGTCTAAATGCATGATGTAGGTTCAGGAAGGTATCTAAATTAGAAGTGATTGTGGAAGTTCACCAATTAAAGAAGCAAGGGTTTCAAAGCGCTACCATTGCTAGTGAAAGATCTATCGAGAACAACTGTGTATGACTACTTAGAAATGAACTTTTAGGATGTGATTAGTGAATCTTTGGGAATTAGTGAAGAAATTCAGAAGTGAAGTGAATTAGCCATGTCCTTATCAAAATGATACTCCCTCATCAAATATGAGGTCGATATTGTTGGAACGGGTGTACCGGGCGTTTCGGATTAATTGGGGGGATACTTCTCGTAAGTTAAACCCATTTTTCAAAGAATAAGACGGTCGCCACGCTACTTGGAATGTTTTTTTGAGTAAACTTGATTGATGCATTTATACTAAACAATTTATTAAATAGATGTAAAAGAAGGGAAAACCCCATTTTGTTCATCATGGTATACGTGTATCTTTTGCTGTGAAAAACAAAATGGGGTTTTTGTATTTTCTTGAGTTTGCTTTAGGGAGTTGTAGTCTAAAAAACAGACACTGTTCCCAATTATGTATTCGCCCCCTTTCAAAAAGGAGAGAGAGGGGTAAATCATATCTCCAAAATATTAACAATCCCGCAAATTTTTACTACTCATTTTAAAAACATTTTTAACAATAAGAAGCGAATAACCCTATATCATCTTTCCAAAGACAAATTGTTCACCTTTCCTCCCCACTACTCGACCACCATTATCTCTGAACCCACTTTTCTTATATACCCTTTGCGCATGTATATTATTGTGATTCACTGCAAGTACAATTTCATCTTTTCCCGGGAAATAATTTTTGATAAAAGATGGCAGTATCCGTATTGACTGTGTTGCAATCCCCTTCCTTTGATAACGACTATCAATAGAATAGGCCCTTAGTAAAATTGCCTTTTCATTATTGCTATATTTTCGGGCACCACCCCAGTCGTGCAATACGAAAAAGCCTACAGGAATATGATGATGCCGTATAACAACAGGATACCGCCCCACATCGCTACTACATTTCTCGATTGCGTCCAATGGGTGGGCTGTATAGTTTAGTTGATCCGTTAGCAAACTATAATGCGCTAAATCTGCTTCATATTTTTGTTTGTAAAAGTCTAAAGCAACTGCTTCATGATTAGTCTTCAATTTACTCACTCCTACATTTTCACCGCATACACCATACTCAAAATATCATTGAACGAATAGGTCTCCACGTGATAATTGTGCATTTCGAACCAATCCACAAGTGCTGATCTGTCTGCGTAAAATTCATCATTTATAGCATTTACAGCCTCGCTATTTCCCGCCTCAAGAAAAGCGTTCAATACCCGTTCACGATGTTGGTCGTTTAAAAACATCAAATCAACAATGCATATCTGTCCGTTAGCTTTCACCACACGATTCATTTCCGCTAGTGCAAGCAGCTTTTCCTCGTCACGAATGTGATGCAGCGCATAACTGGAGATTACTCCCTCTACCTGATTATCTAATAGCGGCAGTGCCAAAAAATGCCCTTTTCGCAACTCAATATCTGGATGCTTTTCACCGCACCTTTTCAGCATTTCCTCCGATTGATCAACCCCGATAACATGTACACCCTCTTTCAGAAAGCGCGAGCCTAAATTTCCTGTCCCAATTCCAATATCTAAACAGCTATCCCCACGTTTTAGTTGAACAGTTTCAGTTGCTTTTGCCAATGCACGTTCATAATCCTGATGAACATTGAAGCGGTACCCGTGCATTTTAATGTTTTGGTCATAATCCGCTGCTTGCTTGTCAAAATTCCATTTATCTTTCCAGCCTTTTCGAATATTTTTCATTACTTTTAAATGCTGAGATAATGCATGAATATCCTCCATACAATCTTTTTTATCTATATCCAGCATTCGATCAATTGTCTCAATCATGTCCTTCATTTCTATCCATTTTTCAAACAAGGCTGAACGTTGGACATTTAGATATTGTCGCATACTCATATCTGGGTTTTCTAAAATTTCATGAATATCTTTAACCGGCACACCAATTTCTCTTAATGCCAAAATCGTGCTAAGCCTCATTACATCCTTTTCCGTGAACGAACGGTAATCATTTTCCATGTCCTTGACCGGTGAAATTAAATTCTTTTCTTCATAAAACCGTATTGACCTCGGTGTCGTGTTCAGTTGTTTTGCAACCTCTTTAATCTGCATGTCAAACAGCTCCCCTCCTCTTACACTATAAACGTTCACGTTACGGAAAAGTAAAGGGTTTTTATAAAATTTTTGTTATACTGGGTGTAAATCATTTCGAAGTGAGGTTTTATCTATGAACGAGCGAATCAAGGAATTATCAGCTTATACAAGTGAGAAGTTTGGCTTAGAAAACTACCACTTAAAAAGACATCATATTTTCTATGAAACAAACAACCTTAATCAAACAACTTATCTACTATCAATGGAATGGTTTCCTAACGACAGTCAACAAGTCGATGAAGATTATAATCCTCCCGGGACCGCTGTGATTGATATGGATATCCATACAAAGGCAATTAAACGAATTGTATTTGTTCATGAAAAATCATTTGCCGTTAATGGTGTGTTCCCAACCCCCGATGAAGAAAATGTAATCGAGTGGATTGAAGAATTGACCGACTTGCAATATGGACGCCAATTCAAGCTTTTATCAGACGAAGATGGTGCGTATAGCTTCCAGGCCGTGGTAGATAATATCCCTGTTTATCCATCCGGCTCGATTGAAATTGAATTTAATGACGAAAACCAACTTACATCATTTTCAATTGACGGCGTATTTCCTGGGGAAGATCAAGTAAAATGGGAGCCTTTTTCACTTACACCTGAAAAGGGCAGCGACATGGCCAGTAAACAATGTAAATTAATCGAAATTCCATTTGAAGCGGAAGAAAAATGGTTGCCAGTATACGGAGTTGAAGAACTTTTTGTTGCAAACGACGGGACAAGGACACTACCTTTTGAGCCAATCTTGCATCAAGGTTTTTCTACTGATAATGAAGTTATTTTAGAATGGGAAAATCCAATTGATGAGCCATTCCATCGTGAGGAAATTGACTTATCTGTTGAAACTTCCGAGGAACAAGCTCTAGCAAATCAGCCGCATCCCGATACGTTACCAATCACAGAATTAGAACAGGAAAAATGTAAAAATGAAGCATTGAGCTTTCTACAAAAAGTGTATCCAGATGATAGTGGAAAATGGGCATTAAAAGGATTACGCCGCGAAAATGGTTATATTATTGCAGAATTAAAACCGACAATAGCGGATAACCGAGCACTTCAGCGGAAGCTACGGCTTATCATCAGTAGTGAACATTATAAAGTGCTAAATTACATCGACAATAATGTGATTTTCGATATGTTCAAACAGTTTCAAGCAGCCGAAACGGCAAGCATTACAAAAGATGAAGCCTATCAAAAACTTCGTAGCTATATTGAAGTAACGCCTGTATATGTCTATGATAAAGAAGCGAATAGCTATATTTTGTGTGGAAAGATAGATTGCAATTATGGTGTGAACGCTGTAAATGGGGAGCTTGTTTTGTTGGATGAATTTTAAGGTGGATCGGGCTCGGTGTCGATTAATAATAAAGTTGGGTTGTTTCACTTACAACAAAGTCATTCCTCATACTTGAGTTAATAGTAGGTTAAATCAACTTGTCTGTCCAGATCATTTACTAAGGGGTATGATAAAGGGTCAGATGATTTGCGCTTTAGAAACTTTAATTTAGAGATCTTTATGCTATAATTAAAAAAACAGGTTTCATTGTAAGCGGGTGAGGATGCTGGATACTTTGAATACTATTAAGCAAAATATCGTAACAGGAAAATGGTGGTTTACAAATCATGCCCTTCAAAAGTGTGATCAACGAAATATTAATATCGAAGAACTGATCATGTCATTAATTCAGGCAGAACTTGTTGAAAATTATTCTGATGATCCACGGGGGCACAGTTGTCTCATATTAAGCTTTGTTGATGGTAAAGCGATTCATACTGTATGTGGGATCCATGAAAATGGAATCGTCTTTATTACAGCCTATTACCCGGAGCTACCGAAGTGGTTGGATGAACGAACAAGGAGGTCTTCGGAATGAAAAAATGCTACATCTGTAACGGCGTTGTAGAATCTAAACGTGTGTCGGTCGAACGTGAGTGGAATGGGAAAAAAATGATCATTGAGGATGTTCCAGCTGAAGTCTGTGAACAATGTGGTGAACGCTATTTTGATGGAGAAACGACACTAAGACTGGAAAAGATTAAGAAGGCTACCGTTTTTCCACACGAACAAACTGTACAGATTCCAACTTCAATTCGGGACTTCAAAAACCTCTTTTATTTGGGGAATGGATAATATATTTTGATGAACTGGCGTTTCCAAAGCACCATAATCCAGATCCTATAATGAATCAACTTTTTTCAACTTATTCCTTATCCAACTAAAGTTAATTAAAAACAAATTACTATTTTATGAGTAACCCACATTTTTCAATGTAGAAATGTGGGTTTCAGTCATTGAAAGCATTAGCTTGACCATCCTAGCCTAAGGTCCATCCCACTCTTTAACCTGGGCCCTCCATCCACGTTAGAAAGACTTGGCATTCGCCCCGTCCATAATTGCGAGTGCCGAAACCTTTCTTAATAGAGGTTGTTCAAAAAGTCTGGTAAAAATGATACATCGAATTTCTTTGTTGGCTTGTTTCTCCGCTCCTTGGAAAAGAAAGCCACTTTTCCTGCGTGCGATGTGAACTCGGGGAAGCTTTACTTAGTGCTCGAAACTACACCGTCTCGAACTTCTCGGTCCTTTTTATCCTCCTTTTTGAACACGCTCTTATACTTTAATCCCATAAAAACTTATCCTTCTTCTTAAATTGCAAAAAAAAGAGACGCCACTCCACAGTAACGTCTCTCCCCACTATTTCTTCCGCCGTATTCCAATTACACGTCCAGCTTCTTTTGGCTTTTCTTCAGGTGTATAATTTCCTGCTAAATCTTTCACTTTAGCATAAACATCTTCCGGGAATGGTGCTGGTCTTCCAGTACTTTGATCAATTCCCATTAACATTTGTTCACTTGTCGCGGCACGTTTACCATCTTCACCATATAATTCAAAAAATACGTGTGTGCGCTTGGCATCATAGTCAAGCAGTTGCACACAAATTTCAAATGGCTCGTCCAGCTTCATTTCAGCCAAGTAGCACACATGATTTTCCATCGTGAACATAGTATAGTTTTGCTCTTCACGAAATGCCTCGTCAATGCCAATTAACCTCATGAAACGGTCAACTCCTAAGCTGAAAGCACGAACATACTCAGCATCGTTCATGTGGCCGTTATAGTCAATCCACTCTTTGTGGACATGGTCTTTTATAATTACTTTTCCGGTCGTCAAAAACATCACATCCTTCTCTATAGACAATGTCCAAGGGGGCAGTGAGTCCCCGCCCCCCTTGAAACACCTACTTAAAGTTTTCCATTCAAATTAGCTGCTGGCCAGTATTTTTCCAACAATTCTTGTAGTTCAATTAAGAATTGGTCGCGGCGCTGTTCTAGCTCATCCATGTTTGTGCCAGCTGTTTGCGCTTCACAACCGGTAATAACCTTCTCTGCTAATTCATCAGTTAATTCCGGTGCCTCAAGCTTTGTCCATGGGAGTTTTAATGCAGGGCCAAATTGTTCTAACAAATGCCTCATTCCAGCTTTTCCGCCACCCATGTGCAATGTAAGGAATGGCCCCATTAATGCCCAACGCAATCCTGGTCCATATACAATAGATGCATCTACTTCTTCTGTCGTTGCTACGCCATCATTCACAATATGTAATGCTTCACGCCAGATTGCTTCCATCAAACGATCAGCGACATGTCCTTCTATTTCCTGACGAACGATCAACGGCTTCATGTTCACACCACTGTAAAATGCCTCTGCCTTTTGGACGAACTTATCATCCGTATCCTTACCACCAACCAATTCAACAAGTGGCATTAAGTAAACTGGATTAAATGGATGTGCTACGATCACACGCTCCGGATGCTCCGTACAGTCAGCCTGCAGGGTACTAGGCAAAATACCTGACGTACTAGATGCAATAACTGCTTCTTTCGGTGCATATTGGTCGATTTCTGCAATTACCTTTCGTTTCAAAGGTTCACGTTCTGGCACATTTTCCTGTACAAAATCTGCACTGCTTAATGCCGTCTGTAAATCTTTTTCGAAAAACAAATTATCCTGTGAAGCCCCTTCAGCAAGTCCAACTTTCTCCATAGCTGGCCATCCTTCCTTCACAGCTTGTCTTGTACGTTCTTCAGCAGATGGGTCTGGATCTGATGCCGTAACCTGATAACCATTCGCTAAAAAACGTGTAATCCAGCCGTTTCCAATTACTCCAGTACCTACAACTGTGATGTTTTTTATCTGAGTTGAATCTTGCCCTGTCATGTTATTCCGCCTCTCCATTTGGGTTCCGTAAGTTTAAAAATGCACGTGCTTCTGCTGGTGACATGACATCTGCACCTAAACTTTGCACAATGCCTACTGCTTTATCAACAAGTTGTTCATTCGTTGCTAACGTTCCTTTTTTCAAGTAAATATTATCTTCTAAGCCGACTCTCACATTTCCGCCTTGTAGTACAGATTGAGCGACCATTGGCATTTGCATCCGGCCAATGCCAAACGCAGCCCAGTTTGCGTTCTCCGGAATCCGGCTTCTCATATATGCAAGCGTTTCTGCATCAGCATCAGCACCCCATGGAATCCCTAGGCAAAATTGGAAAAGTGGATCACCATCAATTAGGCCTTCCTTCACTAATTGGTTAGCAAAACGTATATGTCCGGTGTCAAAGCATTCAAGTTCTGGTTTTACTCCAGCATCTTGAATTAACTTTGCCTGTCTGCGCAACCAATCTGTCGGGCTAACATATACCTGATTGCCAAAGTTAACACTACCGCAATCCAATGTACATATTTCCGGAAGCAGCATCCCAACAGGTTCATGGCGTTCTTCAGGTGTTTGCATGTCAGTACCCTCTCCACCTGTTGTCGGGTCTGCATCACTTGGTATCCAATCACCACCACCACCAGCAGTGATATTAATAATGACATCTGTATCAGCCTCACGAATACGTTCCACTGCCTCTTTAAATAAATTCACATCATGACTCAATTGACCTGTCTTCGGATCACGCACATGCAAGTGGGCAATCGTTGCTCCTGCCTTTGCCGCCTTTATAGCTGAATCGGCAATTTCCTTTGGTGTTACAGGAATATGTGGGCTTTTTGCTGTTGTATCCCCTGCGCCAGTAACAGCACAAGATAAAATGACTTTGTTACTCATTGGTTAGCTCCCCCAGTCTCTTTTTCGTTTATATGTTTAGGTACATAATTAAAAATCTCTCCACTCTCGAAAAACTCCGTTAAGCGGCGGATCCAGTCGTAATAATCCATCCATTCGCGAATTTCTATTAAAATCTCATTAACTATTTGTTCATCTTCCTCAGATAGATCACGTTCATTTTGCAACGTCTCGAGTTTTACTTTTAAATTTTTCTCAAAATGTTTACTCTTGTTAATTGCTTTTTGCCATGTAGACGTAAACAAGGATATGAATGTTTGATAGTAATCTTGCTCGACTTGGTATAAATCTTTCCGGACGCCTTTTCGAAAAACCCGTTCAGCGATATTCAAATCAATCATTTCGCGAACAACTTGACTCATACGCGTTTTACTCATGCCCGTTTCGGCTGACAATTCATCCAATGTCATCGGAGCGCGTTCCATATAAATAATTCCCAAAACCCGTCCAACACTCGTAGAAACGCCAAATGAATTCATATTGTCCGCAATCTTATCGATAAATTGTGTTTTCATATCGGTGATTTTACTCTTCTCATCAGCCATAAACTATCTCCCTTTTTTCTATCCTGTTAAAAATGTAACACAGAAATAATTGTATCCAAAATCGCATTTCACCTAGCATTTTTGCGTATTCACAAGAAAATTAAAGCAATCCTTGTGTAAACTTTGTAAATAAAATATTTTATAAAGTTTATACAAGCTTACCACTGGGACGTGGGGACAGGTTAGGTGTCCCACTCGCTATCCCTTGTCCAGCCTCAAAATTCAACTGGGACACCTAACCTGTCCCCACGTCCCATGTATAACTCGGCGACTTCAAGAAAAGCTATCAAAGAAGGGACTGATTCTAAGTGAAACCAAAGCTAATTGATTGGCCTACTTTTATAGGAGCCTTGATTCTTATTCTTGGTGTTTCCGTACCTCTAATGGTATTTCCTGAAAAAGGAAAGGAAGTCGTCAATATTGCGAATGATTTTATGACAGGAAACTTTGGTGTTCTATATTTGTTAGTTGGATTAGCGGCTTTTGCATTCTTATTATTTGTCGCTTTTAGTAAAAATGGACACGTCAAACTAGGAAATGAGGATGAGAAAAGGGAGTTTGGTACTTTTTCCTGGGCTGCAATGTTGTTTGCTGCCGGAATTGGCTCCAGTATTCTTTATTGGGGTATGATCGAGTGGGCCTATTATTATCAAGGACCCCCATTTGGGATTACCCCGGAATCAAATGATGCTGTTGCATGGGCATCATCATACGGAATGTTTCACTGGGGACCGATTGCTTGGGCAATATATACACTACCAGCACTACCAATCGCTTATTTTTATTACGTTCGAAAAAAACCAGTACTTAAAATTAGTGAAGCTGTCAGACCTGTGTTAGGGCGTTTAGTTGACGGGCCACTCGGGGTGATCATTGATGTACTCTTTATGTTTGGATTAATGGGTGGAGCGGGAACAACGCTTGCGCTTGGTACGCCAATGATTGCTGAAGGTGTCCACGATTTAACTGGAATACCGCTAACAATCGGGTTAAACGGAGGAATTATGCTGCTTTGTACATTAATATTTGCCATAAGTGCTTATTCCGGATTGAACAGAGGAATTAAAATTTTAAGTGATGTCAATCTATGGCTGGCAATTTTTGTACTAGCTTTTATTTTTCTATTCGGTCCGACATTATTTATTAGCGAAACAACGTTCACAAGTATTGGTACCATCGTGGATAACTTCTTCCATATGGCTACTTGGTTAGAACCTTTTGGCAACCTGGCAGGATTTACAGAAACGAAATTCCCCGAATCCTGGACCATTTTCTATTGGGCATGGTGGGTCGTCTATGCACCATTTGTCGGTTTATTTGTTGCACGTATTTCACGCGGACGCACGATCAGAGAAATGGTACTTGGGACAATGATTTATGGTACGTTAGGCTGTGTCCTATTCTTTGGTATTATGGGTAATTTTGGGCTTTATCTACAATTAACCGGAAACCTTGATGTCATAGGTTTTATGAATGAGAATGGTGCACCAGCCGCAATTATAGAAATTCTACACCAACTACCACTGGCTACGATGATGGTTGCGGTATTTACAGTTCTAGCGATTATCTTCCTAGCGACGACATTTGATTCATCTTCCTATATTCTCGCCGCAGTCGTGCAAAAGGAAGTTCAATCAGAGCCATTACGGTGGAATCGCTTGTTTTGGGCATTTACTTTGTGCCTATTACCATTTGTGTTAATGTTTGTCGGCGATTTAGAAACATTACAAACCGCAAGTATCGTAGCCGGATTCCCGGTAATTTTTATTATGTTCCTACTTGCTTGGTCATTTATGAAAGCATCAAACACTGATATTCAAGCGTCTAAAGACTACGAACCACCAATTATCCATATCAACCGGCGAGAAATTGTTGAACGTATCCGTCGTCGTAATAAAGAACGTTCAGCATTAGAAGCTTTGCAAGATAAACATCCTGATAAAAAG
Organism: Virgibacillus sp. FSP13; assembly: GCF_054048505.1. Classification (NCBI taxonomy): domain Bacteria; kingdom Bacillati; phylum Bacillota; class Bacilli; order Caryophanales; family Bacillaceae; genus Virgibacillus; species Virgibacillus sp. FSP13. The sequence goes on from NZ_JBSVKG010000011.1 coordinate 93,437, forward strand.
GATTAAATTACGAAAGGCATGCAAAGTTATAAATCTTTGTATGTCTTTTCATTTTTAGAATCCGCATGATGCTCGGCAAAATCGGGCAAGATAAATCTCAGGAAGGAGGCGAACCCTTTGGAGCATGCATGGTTATCATTATTACCTTTTCTTATTGTCATTGCACTATCTATTTGGTTAAAAAAGATTTTGCCCGGTCTTGTTTTGGGACTTCTTGTTGGGGCATTTTTTGTTGAATCTGATTTATTAGGTGGTTCACAGCAAACCGTTTCCTATATCGTCACGACATTAACCGATGATTCCAATATTAAAATCATTGGTTTCCTCTATTTATTTGGCGGACTTGTAGGCATGATGAAAATTTCCGGGGGTATTAAAGGCTTTTCCGAGTGGATTGGTGGAAAAATTCACTCCCAGCGCGGTTTAATGGGGTTAATTTGGCTAACATTACCGTTCACTTTCATGATGCCAATGTTTCGCACTATGATGATTGGACCTGTTATTAAATCTATTTTGGAAAAAATGAAGCTATCGAAATCGAAAATTGGCTTTGCACTTGATGTTTCAACCGAATCGGTAATCGTACTATTGCCAGTAGCCACCGCTTTTGTCGGATTTATGATTTCATTAGTTGCCGGCGGTATACAAAAACATGATTTGGACTTATCCCCTTATCATATATTTTTGCAAAGTATTCCATTCAATTTTTTCGCTATTGTCATGCTCGTTATTGGTTTAATTAGTATTTTTTGGTCACCATCTAAGAAAAAAACAGTGGCAAAAGAAGAGGATACGGGAGAGGAAGAAATTGATTACCATGAAATTGGCATGAAAAAGGAATTATCCCTTGTCAAAGCCCAACCGTGGAATTTAATTGTTCCACTATTTCTGTTGCTCGGCCTATCCCTTTTTCTATTATGGGAAGATGGTATCGCTAAAGGGGCGACAACTATTTTTAAAGCTTTTTCAACTGCTGACGCTACGTTTGTCATGCTATTGGCGGTATTCATTACACTTGTTTTAACATTCGTCTTTTACATGCTGCGAAAATTGCCATTAGACGAGGTTCTTTATCATTTTATCGCAGGCGGAAATCAGTTAATGCAAGCAATCATCCTGCTTATTCTCGTATGGTCACTATCGTTAGTTGCCGAGGACCTTGGATTTTCCTATTTTATTAGTTCGACACTAGGATCATTTTTACCGTCATTCACGGTTCCAGCAATCCTATTTCTAATTGGTGCTGTCGTTGCATATTTCATTGGATCATCTTGGGGGACGTGGGGGTTGTTCATGCCACTTGGATTCACATTAGCTACTGCAACCGGGGCATCCATCCCTTTAACGGTAGGGGCAGTATTTGCAAGTGGTGCGTTTGGCGCTTTCACATCACCATTAGGAGATACAACAATCACAACAGCTTCCATTTTGGATTTGCCACTTGTTGATTATGCCCGTTATAAACTAAAGCTTGCAGCAGTCGGCGCGGGTATTGCCTGCTTGTTATATCTGGCTGTGGGGTTCTTTTTTATGTGAATAGTAAACGCTTGGTTTTTTAATATCCAAGCGTTCTGTGTGCATTCAATAGTTGAACAAGGACGAAAATAAATTGATTAGTTATCGTCTTTTGATATGCTATTTCTGATGAACCAAACCATATATCAGGCGAAGATTTTTTCAGCTTCTACGATAAACTTTGATAGTATTGTTGAATGAATGCGTCCTTTATCCTTTGCAATATCATGTAGTCGGTATTGTTTATTTTCATCAAGCGTATATACTTGGATCGTATGTAGTAAAGGGTTTACAATCCAATACTCTTTTACTCCACATTGCATATACAGATTAAGTTTAAATACCAAGTCATGAGATTGATTTGAAGGGCTTACAATTTCAATAATTATCGTAGGAACTCCAACATATTTTTCTTCATTTAGTCCTTCTATGTCACAAATCACTGATAAATCGGGTATCACAATTGTTGTGCTATCCATTTCCGTTTGATTAAGTTCAACATCAAAAGGTGCATGAAATACTTCACATTCGGAACCCTCTAGCAATTGAAAAAGTTGCGCATGTAGCCGTCCAGAAATTCTTTGATGCTTTGTCGATGGAGAAGGTGACATAAAAATCATACCGTCTATATATTCCATTATTTGGTCGGAATTCTCTCTCTGCTTATAAAATTCGTCCACTGTGAAGTTTCTTTCTTCTGGCAAACTCAACTTTCTCACCCTTTCATCATAATTAGTATGCTTTATGTTTATTATAGTACATTCGATAATCTAATACATCTACCATTTGTCATTACTTTTATCTGGTATTCGATTAAGTAAATACTGCTTATGATTAATTTTTTCGCTTTGTACCTCAGTATTAGCTTCGTTCTATACTAGGTTTTTATTCAAAAATACCGCCGTAAAGGGAAATGGTGCTATCTTTATTCAAGAAAAGCACCATTTTCGTACTTTTAGAGCCGAGAACTTTGATCAACAACTAATAAGGAGACCAAATCGCAAATGATTTGGTCTCCTTATTCGTTTCTCCACGGAAACAGAAATTCTCTACTGTTAAGATTGTCTACTTATTCATTTTTGAGAAGAAGTCGCCTAGTGGATCGTCATCTTCGGCGTCATCTGCTGCTTCTTCCGATTGCTCATCAAACGTATTTTGTAGACTGTCCATTGTCAAATCTCCCATATCAAGGTCATCTGCTGTATTATCCATTAATGATTCCTCTAGGTTTTCTACTGGAGGGTCCTCAGGGGAGATGGTTGCAGCTGTTTCCTCTTGTAAATAAAGTGCTTCATCAATGTTGGAACTATTACTATTTAACGCTGCCAACAATGATGTTGCACGCATTGGGTCATTTAACAATTGATATAAAATACTACCAATAAGCGCTTCGGAATGTTCATGCTTTAGCCAGCTCTTTTGTTCCTTTGTCAGCTGTTTTGGCAAAGGGATTGTGATGGTTTCACGTTCTCTCGCAAATGTTTCATTGACCCCTTTTAAAACAAACTGAGCAATTTTACTGGAAAAATTCCGCCGCTCGGTTTCCTTTAATTTCTGTAATTGTTTTAATAGATAATCAGGTGTATCAGAAGGAACACGAAAAGTAATCGATTGTCCCCGCTCTATGCTCTTTTTCGTATCACCCATCATATCACCCTATTTTTCTTCCGCTGCTACTTTTTTCTCTTCCTTTGTTTCTTTATTCGAATTACCCATAAATTGAGTGATCAACTTATAGTATGCATTTGCCATCATCCAAATGCTCTCATTTTCATCCTCAAAAAAGTCAATGTTAAAACCATCTAGTTTATTGTTTAATGCTTTTAAGTAATCCTTCAACACGGCTGATCCACCGCCAACAAAATAGCAAATCTCAGACTGCGAGTTTTTCGCCCAAACATTCCTTAAGAAGCGATATTCTTTTTTCGCTAACTCTAATAGGATGTGGTCAGTAATATCGTGTACGCTTGTCCGACTACCCTTTACCATAATATGGTGTCGATCATTTTTCCTTGTGATAATATCAACAACGTCGCGACGACTATCCAATTCAACACCATGCTTTTTGCGAATTTCTTCACGGATTGATTCCAATGATTCCGCAACACCTAAGTTAAACCCTTGTGCTTTATCATCATCAACATTTCGATTGCGAATAACAGCGATATCCGTCGAAAGTCCACCGATATCCTGTATCAAAATTTGTTTGTCAATCAGTTCTTTGTTAGTTACTTTTAAATCATTGTCCATAACCAGATTAACGTATGCTGCGAAACCTTCTGGATAAACCTTCACTTCATCAAATTTAATATTTACTTTTTTCCCTTGATAACGTGGCGTTACTAGAAACTCCACCTGGTGAACCGAGCCTAACAATTGTGAGCGGTAACCTACATCTTTTCCTTCCTTAACCTCACGCAATGGCAAACCAGTGCCTAATGTATACGTTGCATCCACTACATTGTCTTTCGTTTCTTTAAACGCACCACTGCTGACAGCATCAAGTGCAATCGAAGCAAATAACATAACCAATGTTTGGTCTTCTTCTGATTTACTGCTACCTGGATCTAGTTCTGTTGAATTATCTGTTTTCGTCGCAAGATTTCCTACACGATAAACGACGTTGTTTTCCTCCAGCGCTGGTGAATGTAGGCGAATATGTAAATTATCAACTGGATTTTTCTCATCCAACTCTTCAATTCCGATAACAGGACGATCTTCCATATCCTGTGCAACGACGTTTGGAATGTATAGTTCATTTTCTAATTTACCAAAATTTGCTTTTACGGCGTCATTTCCAACATCAACTGCTGCTATTCTAGATTTCGTCATAATTGTAATTTCCCTCCAATATAAAAATGACTTACATTACTAGATTAATAGATTTACCAAAAATAATCAATAAGACTTTCGAATGTATTCTTCGTTGTATACATGTGTACAATTATGCTTTCGTTGTCATGTCAACATGTGTTCTGATTTGTATACATGTAAACGTAATTGCAAACAATATGTATTCTTTTTGTAAACATGTAAACAAATATGTGTACATGTAAATTGTTAGTCGATTCGGAATACAATAGCGGTATTGATCCCTCATTTTTTTCATGGATTCACCTTCATTAGTATTAATTTTAGGCAAAAAAAATACACCCCTTCCACAATGAAAAGGTGCCTTACGCTTATAGTGCTATTATTTTCCTCTACATCGCTCATCAACAACTTGCATAACATCCTCAATACTCATCATCTGAATCCCCCCTCTTTAACTTCCTAGCTTTAGTATAGGCTGAGGAGGGTTATATCTAAAACGGCAAAGAGCACGATTTCAACTCATGCTCCAGACGGAAATTCGAACCAATATGTCTACTCAGATAAAGGGATATCAATTAACAATTGGCATCCCTCTTCCTAGCGATTATCGTGCAATTACATCAATATCCCCGACATCGTTCTTTATACGCACCATATATTCCGCTTGTTTATTAATAAAACTACCTTCCTTCCCAAACATTGTGACAGATCCAACTGAAGAATTGCCATTAAATGATACATTACTTGGTATAGTGGAGGTTGTGATTGCTATATCACCAACATCCGAGTTAATCTCCATATCATGCTTGATCTCATCGATGTCAATCGTAATATCTCCTACATTGCTTTTTGCAAAAAGCTTACCATTACTATCTTTCAAGTAAATCGAACCGACATCAGATTCCACTTCAAGCAAATCCGTATTTACACTTGCAATTTCCATATCTGAAACGTCTGATTCCACATGAAGCCTTTCTGTATCCACAGAGGAGACATACGTATTACCTACATCATTTTCAACAACAATAGAAGTGAATTGCTTTTCCGGTAAATGAATGGTTATTTCTAAAGGATTAAAATTAAACCCAAACGAAACAAAGTCAAAAAAGCTGTCTTCTCCAGTACCTACCCATAATGTTGTCCCCTCTTCTTTCACAGAAACGTTACCACTATCTAATGCAGATTTAAGCAAAGTCCCCTCCCATTCTACCTCAATGTTTTTAGAATTAGAACGAACTATATGGACATTTGCCACTTGGCTATCAACCGTAATATGGTCAATTTGTGACGTAGCAAAATATGCCTCCCCATTTATTGGTTCCTGTGCAAAGAACCCCTTTGCTGTAAACGCTGCTCCGACCACACCAATTATAACGAGGAAAAAAGCTACAATATATATTTTCTTATTCATGATGATTCTCCTCTCATCATGCGTAAATTCCATTGCACATACTTATTAAAATAATGATAGCTTGCTTTATATAACTTTAGTAAGCTAGGGAAGATAAATAAACCAACACCTGCTAGAATAAGAGCAATAAAGAATTCAAATAAGTAACCATTCCCGACCACCATGCTAACGAATGATAGTAGTGGCGAAAAAATAAATGCAGCTGTCATCACCACCAAACCGAAAAACAGACCAATTACCCCCATTAATGGTCCTAATACAACAATTAAGTTAAAGAAAACTAAAGCAATCGTTACGATAACATTGCGAAGTGAATTTGACGGTTCTGAAGCTTGATGATAGGGCTGTCTTAATTCTTTGGCAAGCTCATGAGGATTCCCTAAATTTTTTGAAGCCTCCTCTTCAGATATCCCATTCGCTTTTGCCTCGTCAAAATATCCCTCATAGTCCTGCAGAATGCTTTCTATCTCTTCAGAAGGAATTCCCCTTAATTGAATCCGCAGCTGAGCTAAAAACAAGCGTTTATTCACAAAAAACACCTCTTCCGAACACTTCTCTTTATCATAATATAGGATAATCACAACAAATATACAACTTAAAACAAAAAAGCAAGTTATCCCCATGTGGAAAACCTTGCTTTGTAGAAGAATCAGCTTAGTTATTCTAAAAGATTGTTGTTTTTGACACAAAAGGTATAAACTGCGACGTAAGTACTATGTTGGTTTCGCATTGTTTATTGCTTTCTACCCCGTAGCCCGTATACACTCCGCTTTCCGGGGGCGGCTGGAGAGCCTCCTCGTGCTGGCGCACTGCGGGGTCTCACCTATGCCTCTCTTCCCCCAGGAGTCTACGTGTATACGGGCTACTTGTGAGGAAATATATACATATGCTTTTATATTACCCTATAATCAAGCATTATAAAATTGCAATAATATGATAGTGTCACACACCAGCGAAGGAAATACACGTAGATTCCTGCGTGAAAAGCAACAGCTGAAGATCCCGCCGGACAAGGAAAACTTCGGCAGCGATACATCGCACGCAGAAAAAGCGGTTTTCCTTTTTCAAGGAAGTGCCTTTCTTCCGAGGAAGCTGAAGCGTTGCCCCCGGAAAGCGAAGTATATTTCCGTAGCGGTAATTAGTGCGCATTTTTTATCAACCACGAAATGAAAAAGCAACAAACATTACGACAAGATCCTAATTATCCCCAAGACTAGTTGCCTTCCCGGAAAATTTTTTCTCGATCTGCCGCCGTTGGTTGTTCTTCAAGCCATTTATGGTCAATCATAATTTCTACACCATCATCGCCAAATTTACCCATTTCTGTTGCGAGACGGAAAAACTGTAGAATTAGGTCATGTCTCATGGCTGTTGAAGTTGCTGCACCATAATTGGCAATGCTACCCTCACTTAATGCCCTTGTATGAAACATCATCAATTTGTCGGAAAAAGGTGATACCGTTGACGTTGTTACCTCTGAATCCCATGTTGGTGGCGACGAGAGATTATCTTCTTTAAGAATACTTTCAAAAACTTCCGTATGTTTTGTGGCGATTTTAACCCCTCTTGCCATGTATTCCCTTACCTTTTTCGTTTCAGCAACCTGTGCATAACCTGTTAATAAAACCTTTCCAAAAATGTTAGTCATCAAACAGACGAAGATAGATGTTATTTCGAAACCTGTTAATGGACGTCTTTTTCCAAAGTAACCATGCATATAGCCCTGTTTCTCAATAAATTCTACTCGCTCTGATGTAGGAATATAAGGTGTTCTGGAATAGATCCCCTTCTTTAACATAGCGTTTGTCAATTTAACCACAAGTTCACTGGATGAAGTAAGGCATTTCTCATAATAATCAATAATATCCTTTCGTGTCATTAATGGCAGGGCAAAACTATAAGCCGTTGTCCCCAATCGCGCCATGTTCTGCAAATAAATAAAACAAAATGTATCAGAGAAAAGCCGTGGAGCATTAAGGTCTACATCGTTTTCCGAAAATCCTTGGGGAATTGGTTGCTGTAGAGACTCAAAAATAGCAGCAATTTCCTTAACGTGTGTTTCAGATAAGCTTAATGCATCATTTAAAATGGATACAACATCTTGATCTTCAGCGTGTACCAGGAAATATTTAATTACGCAAATCGCCATACTATCATTCATATAGGACGTCCAAAGCTGGGAAAGCTCAGCAGAAGTAAGTCGTATATTATCTTTTTGTTCCATTATTTCAGCTCCAATTTATGTACTACTTACTCTCCTTTTTAGTTTGTTTTACTATTACGTGAATTATTCTGTTGCAGAAAAATTCATTATAAAAATATCTTTATGGGGCGTAATGACCTTA
>NZ_JBSVKG010000012.1:0-100288 GCF_054048505.1 Virgibacillus sp. FSP13
GTGGAAGTCTTTTTAGTAGTGACATATTTTTGAGGAAATGCTATACTTACTTTTGCGATGAGCTGATTTGCGTAAGTCAAAGGATAATGCAATACATGTGAATGTGAACACATGATCTTTTGCCGCAAATTTCGTGAAGACGCCTGTACATTGTACAGGCGTCTTATTTTGTCTTGATCTATTTTTTCATTTAAATGTCGAACAGAAATCTAACAATTTAGAATATAGAAGTGCTATAATTTATAGTAGAACATTAGGTTGCTTTCTATTCGTAATCAGATGGGGGTTTAAGGAAAATGGATAGTAATGTTACTGTACTAAACTTTGACCAAACGTATCATAAACAATCCTTTCTACAAACTGAGAATTGTGAATCACTAGATTTTGAACAGATGCCGAGTACCAATTTGTTTTGTGAAAAAGAGTCCTTATTCCAAATTGATCAAAGGCTTAGACAACGAATGACAAGTCAGATAACATTTTTGGGGAGTGGCAATTATCATTATGTTTCCTATTTATTATTGTCAGAGATACAAAAGCCCTTTTCATTAGTGTTATTTGACCATCATACTGATATGTTTCCCAGTCCAAGTGATTCGTTGATTGCCTGTGGTTCATGGGTTCGGGAATCACTGGAAATATTACCCATGCTTAAGAAAGTAATTATAATCGGTGTAAACGAAGATTGGAAGCAGCAAATACCTTCGTTCGCTGAAGAAAAAATAGCAGTATACTCGAAACAATCTCTTCACACAGATTATTCCAACACAATTAAATCCATTATGAAAGAAATAGCTACAGACACAGTTTATATAAGTATTGATAAAGATGTATTGGATCTTAAAGAGGCTGTTACAGCATGGGATCATGGAACAATGAATTTAAATCAGCTTATGGAAATTGTTGAAAAGATCATCTACGACAAGGATATTAGCGGTATTGATATTTGTGGTGAATACCCAATTAGTCCAACAAATGAATACAATAAACGAACAAGAGAGGCCGTAAAGAAAAACGAACGTGCAAATCGCTTTATTTTGGAACGATTGAGGTGTTCGATAGGATTGAATCCTGCGCCTGTTCCTTCTCAAAATGCTTGATTTTAAAGATTGAAGACCTTGTGTGAGGAGAGGATTTTTTCACATGCGGTTTTTGTAGCGAGTAGAAGGCCTTTAGACCGATACTTTGAAAATGAGTTGGATTATATGTCCAGCTCATTTTTATTGCAGCAGAAAAATATATTTTTAAAGCTACCTTGCAATGAACAGTACTGTGTGATAAATTAGTTTTAACAGGTACTGTTCATTGCAAGGTAGCAAGAATAAAAGAATGAGGTGACAATAGTGAATGTGCAATTTAAAAAGGGCATCTTGGAAATTTGCGTCCTTGTATTATTGGATAAGCAAGATCGTTATGGCTATGAATTGGTTCAAAAAATCTCAGATAAAATTGAAATATCGGAGGGGTCTATGTATCCACTCCTAAGACGGTTAACGAAAGATGGATACTTTACAACCTACTTACAGGAATCTTCAGAAGGCCCTTCTCGTAAATATTATAAACTAACAGACCAAGGCAGGGATTACCTTCATGAACAGATGCGAGAGTGGAAGGAATTTTCAAATGCAGTCAATCAATTAATTAAGGAAGGTGTCAGCAGTGAATAAAGAACAATTTTTAAAGGTTTTAGATAAATCCTTAAAAAAGCTCCCTTCAGATGAGCGTCGGGATATTATACAGGATTTTGAAGAGCATTTTGTTTTTGGATTGGAGGAAGGAAAAACGGAAGAGGAAATTTCAGCTACCCTTGGCTCACCTAACCAAATTGCAAAAGAATTACCTGCCTCCTATCATCTTGAAAAAGTAGAAGCAACTGCAACGACCGGTAATATTATCCGAGCCGTATGGGCTGTTGTCGGATTAGGCTTTTTTAACTTAGTGATCGTGCTTGGGCCCTTTATTGCATTAGCTGCAGTGGCTTTTGCAGGATGGGCATCAGGAATTGCGTTTATTGTGTCGCCTCTTTTAGTATTGATTAATGCAATAATATATCCAGAGACATTTGCACTTTTTGATTTATTCTTTTCATTGATGCTTTCTGGTCTTGGGTTATTTATTGCGATTGGAATGTTTGTCGCAACCCGCAAATTAATCGATGGATTTATCCGTTATTTACAATTTAATGTAAAACTTGTAAAAGGTGGTTTAAAACATGATTAAAAAAACAGCTATTGTTGCGTTAATACTTTTGTTGGTTGGCATTGTTGGCAGTGTCTTCACGTTTCAATCGATAAACAAATCTGAAGACGTCACTGAAGAAAAGGTGATTGATGGTGACTTCAAACAAATAAAAATTATAACAGATGAAGCGAAGGTAGAGGTATTGCCGACAAGTGATACGGAAGCTAGAGTTGAGTTATCAGGTAAAAGTTCTAACTATCGTTTAGCAAGCGGTGTAGAAGAGTCTACACTCAAAGTGGATGTAGGGTATAAACAGAAAAAGCTATTTAACTTTGATTTTACCTCGTCACTTTTATCGTTAAAAGTGTATGTTCCTAAAAAGGTTTATGATTCCATTCAAATAGAAAGTGATAATGAGCGTGTTAAAGTAGATCGTCTACAGGCAAAACAAATACACGCAAAGACAGACAACGGAAGCATTAAACTGAACGATTTAGAGAGTTCAAAGGTCACTGCTGAAGCTGACAACGGAACAATCGACCTTAATAGTGTGGTAGCCGATACTGTCATGACGGAAGTGGATAATGGTAAAATTATTTTAGACCAAGTAGACGGTAAGCTTTCTGGTAAAACAAACAATGGAAGTATTTCGCTCATAACACAGAACCTAGATCGCCCCATAGATTTTGAAACGGATAATGGGAAGGTCAAAATTCAAACGGAAAAAGAGCCAACAAATGTCATCCTTGATGTGAAATTAGACAACGGTAAAGCCGACATCCTCGGAAAAACGAATTGGGACACTGTCATTGGCGATGGAAAACACTTGATTAAATTAACGGCGAAAAACGGAACAATCACTGTAACGAAATAATAATGTTTTAGGATATTTGAAAGGAGAATTATCAAATGATAAAGCAAATTGACATTGCCCGAAATTAAATATTAGTACAGGAGGATGATATAAAAATGCCCGAATATGAAGTAAAGGTATATGAAGAGATTCATGCGTGGCAAAGGAAAATTTTGAAACAGTCGAATCTATTTAACCGGGTGTCAAAAAAGGCGCAAACGAAAATAAATGGAATGATACCGGAAAAGGTTCATCGTGTGATAACAGAAAGCATAAAAAACATGGTAAAGGCAACACTGTTTGGTTCAAACCTTGTTCAAAATAAAAGGCTATCTGAAGGTAAGAGTCTCTATGATCGGGATGAATTACTTCGGGAAAAACTATCATCGTATCGGAAAACTGCGGTTGTAGAAGGAGCTGGAACGGGTGCGGGGGGTATCTTTCTTGGGCTTGCTGATTTCCCGTTGTTGCTATCGATTAAAATGAAGTTTTTGTATGAAGCGGCTAATGTATATGGGTTTGATGCAACCAAATATGAGGAGCGCTTGTTCATTCTTCATGTTTTTCAGCTTGCTTTTTCAAATGATGAAAAGCGAAAAGAGACGTTTCATATACTTGAAAATTGGGATACAGAAAAAGAGGAACTCATCGATATGGATTGGCGAGTGTTCCAGCAAGAATATCGGGATTATATCGACCTTGTTAAAATGCTGCAATTAGTTCCAGGACTTGGTGCGATAGTTGGTGCGTATGCCAACTACAATCTCCTTGATCATCTTGGGGAGACGGCGATGAATGTATATCGAATGCGTTTGCTGAGGATTCCGCCAGCAGACTTCTAATTTCCGGTTGCTTTTGAGTTGTATTTCAGATGAAGAACTGAAAAAATGGATAATGAATAATTTTGATAGGAGATATGGAAATGAAATGTAAAATAAATCGCAATGCAGCCAAGGTCTTAAAAAGAATGTTGGAAAGTGAGGAAGCAGAAGGGAAAATGATTCGTGTATATGTGACACATCTTCATGGTGACCATGCACATTACGACATTGGACTGGATACTCCGACAGAAAACGATGAAGTTGTAAAGACAGACAAAGATATTGATATCATCCTAGAAAAGGGCAATGAATATTTAGATGGTATCTGGATTCAATATTTTTATGTGCCAGAAGAGGAAATGGTTATTACGAATTCTTCGATGGGAATGCATCATTAATGTACAGCAACCACTTGTGTTAACGAGGTGGTTGCTGTTTTTTCTACTCCTTAATTTTCACCCCCAAAGCTTTGGCAAATCCGATTGCTTGGTCAGATGATATCATACACCCTTCCAAGTCTTTTAACGTAATATTAAGCCGTTCAAATCTACTTGTGCTTAAATCAATTCCATTCAGCGGTGTGTTGGCAAATGTTGCTTCACTTAATTCACAATCGTCAAAATGGATTTTCTTGAACTGACTTTCATAAAAATCACCTGACTCGAGGGAGCATGATTTAAATTCAACCTGTTTCAGTCTGGCAAAGCGAAATGAGCTTAAGTTTGCCCGGCATGTCTCAAAGGAGATGTTTCCTAAAGTGGCCTCGGATAGATCGATGCCAAGCATTTTTGATTCCTTGAATGTCACCCGATGAATGATTCCACCACTAAAATCAGCATTGGAAAGGTCACAATGGTCAAAAATACAATCGGTTAATTCAATAGCGTGGAAGGCCACGTCTTCAAAAAGTACATTCTTGAAAATCACTTGAACGAAAACAAGGCGGCTAATTTCCTCCCCGGTTATGGAACAGTCCTTTATCATACAGTTACTGAAATAGGCATCCTCTGTAATACGAAAAGCTTCTGTTGGTAATTCAGGCGCGACTTTTGGCTTTTGGATGGTAAAATTTTTTGTCATGTTTGAGATCTCGCCTCTATTTTTCATCTAAAATAAGATCTATTTTAATTTCCTGGAATGTTGCTTGTTCATAACTTGGTATTAATCCATTTTTATAAATGGCCCCTTTTTCAATTAGTTTTTGCTTTAACACGATGTTTGTGGGATCTTCAAAAGGAAGGCCATGTATTATGATTGTACTCGGGTCTTTCCATTTAGGAGTTAGCTTGGAATGATCAGAGAAATTCAATCTCTTAGAAACCGGGATCCCATCATGGAAAAAGGGGTGTTCATTTTCCTTATTGCTACCGGGTTCATTTAGACATATGTATAAGGACACGTTATCACATAGCTGCAATAGATCATAATGGATAGCAAAAAGCTGTTTATCAAAAGTGGGAAGATCCGCAATTATCCGCTCTTGCCGTTTCTCTTCCTGTGTTACAAATGATCGTCCATCTTTAGAAGTATCGTTTACGAGAAAGCGTTTGTAATGTTCACTGCATAATAGTGCGGCATACGTATCCTGTTGTTCGATTTGATCAATGCCAAGTTTGTAAAAGGCAAGCTTAGCAGGAGTGGGAAAGTCAATAAATGTATAGGGTGCCTGCTTTTGATCGTTCCAAAAAGGTTGTTTATCGATTGGCTTCCATGCACAGTCATGATGGTAAATTGCATATTCTACAGATTTTCTATATGTTGCACCAGGAAATGAAGCTTCTTTCCATTTAGCGATAAGTTCACCAGAAATTTGTGCATGGTTGTCTTGTTCGATCATAACAAAATTCTCGGCACGTTCACGTACAATCATGGAGATCATCCTTTCAACTGTAGTTTGATTTTAGTATACAGAAATATGGCCTTCTCTTATAGTATTGAGCTATATCAAATGAATTGACATGATTCAGTGGGAGAAGTATAATTACTTACATAAAGTAATTTAATAACAAAATGTAATTAAAGATAATTAGTACGGAAGGGACGTCAAACAATGGAAAAACAATTTTTCAAAAAGCCAGCAACTTATGTCGGGGAAGTTTCAATTAATGTAACCGATTTGGAACGTTCTTTAACATTCTATAAATCTATTGTTGGGTTCAAGGTGCTTGAACAAACAGAACAAAGGGCAGTATTAACAGTGAACGGAGAAACATCATTATTAACATTGGAACAGCCTGATGATGTTGAGCCAAAAGCTGGGAGAACGGCTGGACTCTATCATTTTGCGATTCTGTTACCAACGCGTGCAGATTTATCGGCGTTTTTGCGACATATTATTCGGGCAGGCGTTCAGTTAGGAGCAGCAGATCATTTAGTTAGTGAAGCAATATACTTTTCCGACCCAGATGGGAATGGTATTGAAGTGTATCATGATCGTCCATCATCTGAATGGAGCTGGTCGAATGGTAAGGTTTCCATGGCGACCGAACAACTTGATGGAGATAGTATTCTTGCTGAAAGTGATCAGGAATGGGACGGGTTGCCGGAACAAACAGTAATGGGTCATATCCATCTTCATGTAAATGATTTACAAAAAACAAGGGAATTCTATATAAATGGCCTGGGATTTAACGTTGTAACAACATTTCCAGGGGCATTATTTATATCAACAGGAGGATATCATCATCATATCGGTTTAAACGTATGGAATGGAGTTGGAGCGCCAATTCCAGCAAAAAATAGTGTTGGGCTAAACTATTTTACACTTGTTTTTCCTGATGAGGAATCTAGAACACGTGCCGTTGAGCGATTGCGACAAGTTGGTATCCCTATAACAAATGAGCAAGATTATTATGTGGCTGAGGATCCATCTGGGAATGTTATTCGGTTGTGGGTGGACTGAAAGCGGGAAGTCGCCGGATGAAAGCGGAAAGTCGCCGGATGAGAGCGAAAAGTTGCCGGATAAGAGCGAAAAGTCGCCGGATGAAAGCGGAAAGTCGCCGGATAAGAGCGAAAAGTCGCCGGATGAGAGCGGGAAGTCGCCGGATAAGAGCGAAAAGTCGCCGGATGAGAGTGGAAAGTCGTACCCCAAATAAGGAGCCTGCTAAACTAGAACAGGTTCCTTCCTTTTATTTTAATTGGAAATACACCTGATTTATTCAAGTGAAGGTAAACAAATGGAGGGCGGTATTCCTGTGTATATTAGTAACATAAGTGTATAATTTAATAGTGAATTGAAATCCTAGGGTAAGCGTGTAAGGACTTTAATTGATTGGTTTATGGATTGTATATGGGTCTATTGGCAAGCGTAAATAGGGAGGTATTTTTTTGAAAAGCAGATTAATGGAAATGCTAGATGCACGTAAAAATGAAATGATTGAAATTCGCCGGTATCTACATGAACATCCTGAATTATCCTTTAAGGAAGAAAAAACGGCCCAATATATTGCCGATTTCTATCAAGGAAAAGATGTAGAAATAGAGCGAAATGTTGGGAATGGTTATGGCATTATTGTCACGATAAATGGCGAAAAATCTGGTAAAACAATTGGACTCCGGGCAGATTTCGATGCACTGCCAATTACCGAGGAAACGGATGTAGCGTTTAAATCAAAAAATGAAGGTGTCATGCATGCATGCGGTCATGATGCACATACAGCTTATCTATTAATTCTTGCTGATTGTCTAATCCAGTTAAAAGATGAGATTCCGGGGACAATTAAGGTCATTCACCAGCATGCAGAAGAGGTTCCGCCCGGTGGAGCAAAAAGTATTGTTGAATCTGGCCGTCTGGATGATGTTGATAACATTTTTGGTATCCACGTGCTACCAATGGGAAAAGCGGGTATTGTTGGCTATCATAGCGGCTATTCTTTTAACGGAAGGACCTATTTTAAATTAAAAATTCAAGGTGTTGGCGGCCATGGTTCTTCTCCTCACCTAGCGAATGATTCCATTGTAGCAGGTGCACATTTTGTTACAGCCGTTCAAACCATTGTTAGCCGTCGATTAAATCCATTTGACGCAGGAGTTGTCACGGTTGGTTCGTTCGATGGAAAAGGAACATTCAACGTTATTAAAGATAGCGTGGAACTTGAAGGTGATATACGGTACGCGGATGAAGAAATTCAAAAGGTCATTGCCGATGAATTTCAACGGATTGTAAGAGGGGTTGAAGAAGAATTTGGTGTAAAATGTGACCTCACGTATACCGCTGATTATCCGCCATTATACAATGACCCTGAAATAACTGAAATGGTTGCACAAAGTTTACAACGTCTGGATGATAAAGATATAACGGAAGTAAAGGAATTTCCAAAGATGGCACCGTCAGATGATTTTGCTTACTATTTGGAAAAAATCCCTGGCTGTTATTTTTACATTGGTTGTACACCAAAAGGAGTGGAAGAACCATATTTTAATCATCATCCAAAATTTGATATTGATGAAGATGCCATCCTTGTTGCGGCGAAATCGGTTGGACAAGTTGTGTGTAGTTATTTTGGGTTAGACCAAAATTGAAAACAGTAAAGGAAGTAGCCTCAGCAGTTTGCGTTGCAAGGCTGCTTCTAAAAAAGTAATGAGAACACTTGTTTTTAATTAGAATAATGTAGTATATTAGAAGTAGAAAAACACCTCGGTCATTCCTCTAAAAAAATCTCCAAAGGAAGTGTTATAATGGCACTAACGACACTAGTGCGCGAAGATTCCTCCCAGTATACCTATCATGATCACTTATTTAAAGAATTAATCCACACATTTTTTGCAGAATTCTTAGAATTATTTTATCCAGAAGTTCATCGACATGTTGATTTTTCTGCTATTAAGCCGTTATCAGAGGAAGTATTTACTGACCTGTTCAAGGGAAACAGCAAGAGAGCAGATATTGTGATTGAAACAAAGCTTAAGGGAGAAGACACACTAATTATTATTCATGTGGAACCACAGAGCTACGGGCAACCAAATTTCCATGAACGGATGTATCATTATTTCAATCTTTTATATAATAAATACAGAAATCCAATTTTACCCATAGCCGTTTTCAGTTACGATGAAAAACGAAATGAAAAAGATGAATTTACGATTGAATTTCCATTCTTTCATGTTTTGACATTTAATTTTTTGATGTTAGAGCTAAACAAAGAGAATTGGCGGGATTATATTGAATTAAATAACCCGATCGCAGCAGCTTTGCTAAGTAAAATGGGTTACTCCGAGGAGGAAAAAGTTCAAGTTAAAATTGAATTTTTGCGAATGATGACTAAGATGGAATTAAATCCAGCTAAAAGTAGGCTTATTATTGGATTTTTTGAGGAATATTTAAAATTGAATAAAAATGAGGAGGGAAAGGTAATGGAAGAGATTAAGCAAATGGATGAATCGGAGGAAATTATGAAATTACCAATTTCCTGGGAGGAAAAGGGTAGAGAAGAAGGGAGAAAAGAAGGGAAAAAAGAAGGGAAAAAAGAAGGGAAAGAGGCTGCAAAAGAGGAAATTGCTATTGGAATGCTCAAAGAAGGGGCTTCAATTGAGTTTATAGCGAAAGTTACACGGCTTGATAGAGCTAAAATTGAATGTTTAAAGGAAAAGATTTAACACAAAAACATCCCAAGATTTTTTGACTTGTTTGTCTTGGGATGTTTTTGTGTACGTATATCCTCTATTTTTGTATTCGGATGAAAAAAAGCTTTTTTTAGTGCCATTGTTATGAAATAAAAAGAGAATTCACCCCCCTAGTGAACTCTCTTTTACGTCCGTTCAGTTAAATTAATTTATCAAACTTCACACGCTTATTAAGGGCATACATGATTGGCATCCCTACTGCCATTACAACAAATTCGCCGATAGCTGTTGTCAACCATGTAAATAAAAATGGTGCTCCGAAAGCTAGGCTTAGTTCCCAGGCAATAATAAACATGGTAAATGTGAAGACAAGTGTGTTGATAATCATTAAAAGCCATTTGTTTTTAATGTAACGCGCAATTATAATCGTAATCAATAGTGAAATAATGGATTGCGATACCCCAAAAACGAGATCGTACATACCTAATGGTGAAAAAAAGAAATTAGATAAAAAAACGCCTAATACAATTCCGAAAATGTACTTTTTGTTAAAAACTACAAGGTGATTCAGCACTTCTGGGACACGGAATTGGATATTAGTAAATCCAAAAGGTTGGATTAGTAACGACACTGCTATATATACTGCAGCCAGCAAGCCGTTTGTGACTAGCGTATTTACTTTCATATTTTATTCTCTCCTTAGTTTTTTAACGTGGGATGGTTTCGAACCACGTGTCTGAAAAGCAACTATTTCATTATAAAACTTTATCGAGTAAAATCAATAGGGAAGAGCTTATAAAAATAATTACATTTTCATTTATATAGTACCAGGTGTTAATATCTTATGTTAAAATGATTGTATAAGTAGCAGACCTTAAGATAGATGGGAGAGGTGAAGATACATGTATTATTTCGCTGCGTATCTTTTAAAAATAATATTAAGTCTATTTGGAAGCATAAAGATATATAAAAAAGAAAATCTGCCACAAAAGGGTGGTTATGTTATAGCCTGTACACACACAGGCTGGGTAGATATATTATGGCTTGGCATTTCTGTGTTACCGACAAAAATACATTACATGGCCAAAAAAGAGCTGTTTCAAAACGGCCCATTAAAATGGTTGATGAACAAACTAAACGCATTTCCAGTTGATCGTGAAAACCCAGGACCAAGTTCGATTAAAATTCCACGTAAATTGCTGTCAAAAGGCGAGGTCGTTGGTATATTTCCAAGTGGAACTAGAACAAGCGAGGAAGTTCCGTTAAAAAGAGGAGCTGTAACCATCGCCGCTCATTCTAAGGCCCCTATTATTCCAGTTGCATATGTTGGGCCTAATAATTTCAGTGATTTATTTAAGCGCAAAAAACCTCGTATCATTTACGGTGAGCCAATATATTTATCAAAAGAGTTACCTAAAAAAGAGGCATTGGAAATAATGATGGATGACTTAAATGATGCTTTAAACAAGTTGAAACAAGAGCTAATGACTTATCAGAAATAAGAAAACCCTGTTGCAACAAGCAGCAGGGTTTTTCAGCTTTTGGCTCAACCATAGGAAGGAATGGCCAAAATGCTTTACATCCCGTAATGTTAAATGATGAGTATGGACCTTTTTTATGAAGAGGAGCCGTGTTTGATTGCTCCTTTTTTCTGTGTACTGCCTTTACCTGAAAGGAACCAGCCGATTATAGCAATAGCAAGTAGGATTCCCCAGAAAGTAAACTTCCACCCAGTACTATGGGAAAAGTCTTCAGGTAATAAGCTGACTGCCGGGTGTGCTAAGGTAATAACAGCAAGTTTTACCCCTACCCATGCAACGATCAGGTATGCGGTTGTTTCTAAGCCTGGTCGCTTGTCAAGCAATGTAACAAACCAGGTTGCAGCGAATTTAATTAATATTAAACCAGCTATTCCTGCGATGACTACAATTGCAAATTTCCCTCCGTCCATTCCACCAAACTGTGGTATTGGTGTTTCAGGAAGTGCCATAGCTAGTGCAACAGCTGCCAGAATAGAATCAACCGCAAAGGCTAGATCAGCAACACCAATTTTAGCTACGGTGGACCAGAAGCTATTACCAACAGGGACCTTTTTCTCCTTTTCTGAACCAAAATATTTTCCGATTACATTCTTTGCGCCCAAGTAAATAAGGTATGCAGCGCCGATTGCTTGAACCTGCCATACATTTACTAGAAAGGATATCGTGAATAGCGCCGCGAATCTGAAAATAAACGCACCGATAATACCATAGTTTATAGCACGTTTTTTTTCCTCGTCCGGTAAGTGTTTAGCTATTACTGCCAGAACGAGTGCGTTATCAGCAGACAGTATCCCCTCTAATCCGATTAATACTAATAATGTCCATCCATACTCAAGCCAAAGTGATTCCACATCGACTTCTCCCTTCTGTAAATAAAAAATAGAGGCTTTTACCAGTTAATGTGGTAAAAGCCTCTAGAAAAATACAAGACCTTTACCACATTGGCAAAGGTCTTGCTAACAACGCCGTAAGTTGCCAGTAAAGCCGAGAGTGTAATACTCTGTAATGACGACTTTACAGTTAAAGCTACTCCCCTTTGAAAATCTACTTTTATTAAACCATGTTACGAGTAATCTGTCAATGCTAACCTATCTTTGGAAATAGACGAATAGCTCAGATGTTAGCGATTTTAAAGTGGGAAAGGATAACATAGGATAACATTTTTAACATAACATTCCATTTGAATTCTGCAAGCAAAATCCCTTTATTGTCGTGTTCCTTTTATTTTGCTCGTGGTGTACTTTCAAAGTCAACTTTTTTATGGGTTCCATCACAAAATGGTTTGTTCGAGGAATGTCCACAACGACACAATGAAACCGCCTTTTTTGTTTGGAAAGTGTTTCCTTCCGCATCTGCTACTTCAAAAGAGCCAGTAACAACATAGGGGCCATTATCGTTTACCTTGATATTTGCTTCTGCCATTCTTATCACCTCCTTTATCTAGTTTATACAAAAACATGATAAACAAAACACAATTTAAAATTTTGGGAAAATAATCCTCGTCTATATTTTGTCTGTAGAGTTTGGCATCTGTCAAGGAGTTATTTTCGACAAAGATTTGGGCAATACCTCGCTTAAAACATAATTTCCTTGTGTCATGGAATACTATACAAAACGAAAATTAAAGGAGGCATCATACAAATGAAAGCTTCAGATTTGTTTGTGCGCTGTTTGGAGCAGGAAAATGTTGATTACATTTTCGGTATCCCCGGGGAGGAAAATACAGATCTCGTTGATTCGTTGATTGGCACTAATATTGAGTTTATTGTTGTCCATCATGAACAGGCGGCTGCTTTCATGGCAGATGTGTATGGTCGCCTAACAGGAAAGCCTGGTGTTTGTTTGGCAACGCTTGGTCCTGGCGCGACAAATTTGTTAACGGGAATTGGGGATGCTTATCTTGATTATGCTCCTGTTGTGGCAATCACAGGGCAGGCAGGGCTTGAACGAATTCATAAAGAATCACATCAAGCTGTTGATATTATTGGTGTTTTTGAAGAGATTACAAAATGGAATCAGCAAATCCGTGTTCCTCATACAATACCTGAAATTATTCGCAAAGCATTTAAGCAAGCGGTTCTCGATAAACCTGGTGCAACCCATATAGAACTACCGGAGGATATTGCTATGACGGATACAGAGGGTGAGGCATTACCGGTCACACCAATCCCAATATCCCGGCCAGCTGAAGATGAGGTCAAAAAGGCGGCAGAAATTATAAACAAAGCTAAAAAGCCAATTATTCTAGCAGGAAACGGTGTTATTCGAGATGGTGCAACGGAAGCACTAAGAGAATTTGCTGAGGCTAAAAATATTCCGGTTGTAAATACATTTATGGCTAAAGGTGTCTTACCTTCTGACCATCCATTAACACTGTACACGGTAGGAATGCAGGCAAAAGACTATGTGTTGTGCGGGTTTGACCGTGCGGATGTCATTATCACCGTGGGGTATGATTTTGTCGAGTATTTGCCAAAGTATTGGAATGATGAGGCTATGAATCCAATCGTTCATCTGGATACATTACCTGCTGAAGTCGATGCCTATTATCCAGTAGAAAGTGAATTGGTCGGCGATGTAAAGGAGGCATTGAAAGCTTTAGATTCTTACGTAGAGGAAAAAGAATTATGGCCGGAAGTGAAACAGCTAAAGTCTCAACTTGTTGAAAAGCTTCATGCTTCTGATGAGATTTCGGGAAGCCCTGTTAAACCTCAGCGAATTATTGCGGACATAAAAAAGGCTGAGGAAGGTGAGGCAATTATTATTTCTGATGTTGGTGCGCATAAAATGTGGGTTGCTCGTATGTATCAGCCGGAAAAACCAAACCATACTATTATTTCAAATGGATGGGCATCAATGGGAATTGCAGTCCCTGGAGCAATAGCGGCAAAACTGGCAAATCCGGATAAGCCGGTTGTTGCTGTTACTGGTGATGGTGGTTTTCTTATGAATGGTGTTGAATTAGCAACCGCAAAACGACTTGGACTGGCCTTTGTAATTGTTATTTTCCATGATGCCAAATATGGGTTGATTGAGTGGAAGCAGCTGAACAAGTATGATCGCGCAAATGCGATTGAATTTACAGATCCCAATTTTTTAACATTTGCCGAAAGCTTTGGATGTAAGGGAATCAGGGTGAAGCATTCAGATGACTTACTACCAGCGTTAGAAGAGGCATTGACCAGTGACAACATTGTCATTGTTGATGTTGATGTAGATTATTCGGAAAACGTAGAGCTATCAAAAACACTTGGTGATTACATTTGTAAACTATAGCGGAATATCCAATTCTACTAATAACTAACGAACCGGATACATCATTCGACAAAATCCGGGAAGTGACAGGCACTAAAAGGAGGAAACTAAAGATGACGAAGGAATGGCAATTATGGATTGGTGGCAAATGGCGAGAAGCAAAATCGTATGAGCCATTAAAGAATCCACATACCGAAGAGGAACTTGCTCAAATTGGACAGGCAGAGCCAGAAGACGCTGTAGAGGCTATCGTGGAAGCACATGCAGCTTTTCAGAAATTTAGATCGTATCCGGCACATGCACGTGCCAAAATTTTAGCCAAAGTTGCGACGATCATGGAAGAGCGCGCTGATGAATGTGCGAAGATCATTGCAATGGAAGGTGCAAAGTCAATCCGGAATGCACGTGAAGAGATAAGTCGTACTGTACAAACATATCGCTTTGCGGCAGAGGAGGCGAAGAGTAATTATGGTGAACGGATTCCAATGGATGCAGCAGAAGGGGGAGAGAATCGCTTTGGCTTCACAATACGAACCCCAATTGGTGTGGTGACTGCTATTACTCCGTTTAACTTTCCATTTAATCTTGTTGCACATAAGGTAGGACCTGCAATTGCAGCGGGAAATTCAATCGTGCTAAAGCCTGCTGAACAGACACCATTAAGTTCATTGTTTCTTGCGGAGGTTTTTAAAGAGGCCGGCCTTCCAGATGGTGTGCTGAACATTATTCCGGGGAAGGGAGATGTATTGAGTGAAGCGTTAACTACTCATCCCTATGTGAAAAAGGTGACATTTACAGGAAGTGTAGAAGTTGGTCACATTATTCAGCAGCAAGCTGGCTTCCGCAAACTAACCCTTGAGCTTGGATCGAATTCTCCTTTTATTATTGATGAAGGAGTAGATATTGACAAAGTTATTGAGCGTAGTGTAATGGGTGCATTTTCATACAATGGGCAAGTGTGTATATCTGTTCAGCGCATTTATGTCCATCAATCACTATACGAAGAATTTCTGGAACGGTTTGTCACTCGGACGAAGCAACTTGTAGTTGGTTCTCCATTGGATGAAAAATCAAATATAACAGCGGTTATTTCAAAAAAATCATTAGAACGTTTGCAAAGTTGGTTAGATGAAGCGGTTGAGGAAGGCGCGAAAATTGAATGTGGTGGAAAAGTAAAAGGAAATGTGATGAAACCAACCGTTCTGACAAATGTAAATCGTGATTCGAAAGTATCCCGTCTTGAGGTTTTTGGGCCAATCGTTTGTATTTTCCCATTTGATACATTGGATGACGCGATTAATGAGGCAAATGATTCGAGATATGGATTGAATTCAGGCGTCATGACACCAAGTCTTGAACGCGCCTTTTATGCAGCGGAGCGTTTGGAAACAGGTGGTGTTATCGTGAATGATATTCCAACATATCGGATTGACAACATGCCTTATGGCGGTTGGAAAGACAGTGGTGTCGGTAGAGAAGGTGTTAAATACGCGATGGAAGAAATGATGGAGCAAAAATTTATTAGCTTTAAGACTGGTGATCAATAAAATGGAGCCTTTTCCTTTATCTAGGGAAAAGGCTCTGTTTTTTTCAAAAGGAAAGTATAAAATTTGGCTCTAAATTGCTTTCAGTAGGAAGAGCCACATCCAGCTCCAGCGCCCAGCGACTAGCGAGACTTCCCTCACCTCCGTACGATAAGTCAACATCGGTTTTAAAGGAAGGCCGACTAAAAGCGGACTTTGCGTCCAACGTCGGCATCCCCCTATGAAGGGGCATGTTTCCTTTATCTCCTACGGCTCAGTCCAGTCCGTACGTCGCTAAACGGGCGCTTGCGCTTTTGTTCGCGTAACAGGACAGATGTCACATGAATAGCATAGATAATAGACATTACAATTGGAGGAAATCAAATATGCAAATTCATGTGGTACAACAGGGGGAAATGTTATGGACTATAGCGCGTAGCTATGGTGCCGATTTGAATCAAATTGTATTAGTTAATCAATTAGATAATCCGAACGTTCTTGTGGTTGGCGAGGCACTGGTAATCCCGATTCCTTATCGCGAATATGTCGTTCAACCTGGTGACAATTTATGGGCAATAGCACAACGATATGGTGTAACGCTCCAGGAACTTGCTTCAGCAAACAATATTACAAATCCTTCACAGCTTTATGTTGGGCAAATGCTTGTAATCCCTTACTTTTCCCATATTATACAACCGGGAGAGACGCCTTGGACGATTGCTCAAAAGTATGGTGTAACGCTAAACCAAATAATCCAAACGAACAATATTACAAATCCGACAATGCTATATCCAGGGCAATTGCTGCGAATACCGATGGGAAATAGGCCAGTAATAGAAACAAACGCCTATATAACTGAACTAAATGAACAGGGACGGGAGGAGGTATTGACTCTAGGTAGAAACTTCACTTATCTAGCACCATTTATGTACAGTATGCAAACAGACGGAACAATTACAGAAATGCAAGAGATGCCAATTTTAGAGGCAGCTAGAGCCAATAATGTATCCCCACTACTCGTTTTAACTAATTTTACGGAAGGTAGTTTTGATTCCGACCTAGCAGCTTCTATTTTAAGGAATCCTGATCGACAACAAAATCTAATAACAAATCTGTTAGAAAAAATACGGGCTAAAGGTTATGCGGGTGTAAACTTTGATTTTGAATATGTTTATCCAGAAGACCGGGAAAATTATAATACATTTTTGCGCCGAGTTGTGGCCAGATTTCATCCTGAAGGGTTGATTGTTACAACAGCTCTTGCCCCTAAAGAAAGTGCCGAGCAAGAGGGGTTATTATATGAAGCGCACGACTATGCTACCCAAGGAAATATCGTCGATTTTGTAATACTTATGACGTATGAGTGGGGATGGGCTGGTGGCAGACCATGGGCCATTGCACCAATTAATAAAGTGCGTGATGTGCTAGATTATGCCGTTACTGTTATTCCACGTAATAAAATTATGATGGGGATGCCGTTATACGGACGTGATTGGAAAATTCCTTGGCAGGAAGGAACGATAGCGCAAACTATTAGTCCGAAAGAAGCGGTCCAACTAGCGAAGGATCATGGTGTCGCCATCCAGTACGATCAAACCTACCAGTCTCCATTCTTTCGTTATGTAAGCGAAAATGGGCAAGAACATGAAGTATGGTTTGAAGATGCCAGAAGTGTGCAAGCGAAATATAACACCATTAAAGAGTATGGTCTCAGAGGAGCAGCCTACTGGGTGCTAGGTAATCCATTTCCGCAAAACTGGGCGGTTCTAACAGATAACTTTAAAGTTCGAAAGTTGTAGCGTTCATAAGAATATAAAACACCTCTGTCAAATTAGTGTGCAGAGGTGTTTCTTAATGCCGCATATAGATTCACTCTTTTTTATGGCCGTAATTTCCTTTTCTCTTTCACAAGGTTTACGTTTGCAAGCAATATGGCATACAAAATGGTGAAGAAAATATAGGTGATGCCTACAAGAAGACTTAATGTTCTTGGATTGAATACTTCCAATAAAAATCCAGCTACACCCATCGAAAGGCCTAATGCTGTATTCGATATCATTTGTGTCAATCCAAAAAATGCCCCTTGCCTTGCTTTTGGTACGATTTTCATGATAAGTGTGCTTGAACAAATGTTACTGATTCCTCCAGCGAATGTGATAAATAAAACAGTTAGTAGAGCAAACGAAAAAGTCGGAACAACACTTAAGAGAAGATGGCCACTACCTTCAAGACCGATAAATATCACGACTAACACTACTAGTTTTCGCTTTAATTTAGATGAAAAGAAAGAACTTATAATGAAACCTAATCCAAGCGCTGTGTAAATCAATCCAACTCCAAGGTCTCCCTTGTGAAAAACATCAAGTGCATATACGCTCATGAGAACATTATCAACCCCATTGGCTAAAGGCATGGTAATTTCAATAAAAATAAAGATAAGCAGTATGGACGACCCAGTAATTAACTTCCATGTTGATTGAGCATGGTGAATGGGATTATATTTTTTCTCTTTCGTGACTGTTGGAATTGTCATTTTCAAGATAAATAATGCTGAGATAAGGTATGATAACCCATCTAGTATAAAAGGGAGGTGTAAACCGAATAAATAGGAAATGACTCCCCCAGTACTTGAACCGACAACGAGTACAAAGCCAACCATGATTTGTTCAATCGCGTTAATATATAATAATCTATCCTGTTTTACAAGTGTTGGAATGGTTGACATTCTTGTTGGGGAATAGATAGCTTCCCCAGTTGCTAGACAAAATGCACTTATGTACACAATCCATAAATCCCCTGACCCTTGCACAAGGATTGGTGATATCGCAAATGGAATGCGCAATAGATCAATTGTAATCAGTATTTTTTTCTTGGAAAATCGGTCTGCTAGCATTCCACCGATTGGGGCTAAAAGTAAAAAAGGGGCCATTCGTATAGCAAACAGAAGTCCAATGGCAATACCAGATTCGGTAACTTGGTATAGCAACGTGAGAATAGCTACTTGGGTAAAGCGATTTCCTATTCCATTAATAGTTCCAGACCAGAAAAGCTTTTGATAATTTTTCTCTTGTTTCCAAACCATCCAATTTTTCATTTATATCACCACCTAATTATAATTCCATCTAATTTAATATATATCTAATTAGATGATTAAAAAAATAGGCTGACTAGATCAGCCACAATTCTTCGGGGTTTAATTCATATTCACCATTTTGCCTCGACATAAATTGGCACATGATGAATTCACGCCTAATAGTCGCAAAGTCCCCATAAAATTGTTTAATGTGTTCATTGATTTCTTTTTCGCTGTATGTTCTGCCTATTTCTAGTCCCTTTACAAGATATTCCAGAATAATAAGTTTCTTTTTACGTTGTGCAGGGATATTCTTTAGTTTTCCGTCTTGGAAGAAATTTTGTATTACCTTATATTTTTCTTCGTTATTAACCTGAAATTGCTCCATTTCTTTTTCTCCCCCAATCCTAAGAATTGCCTGTGCCATAAATGCCAGCTTTTTCTCATTTAAGTGAAAATAGATCGTATTTTTCTCCCTCCGCTGGTAAATGATATCGATCTCTTTTAATTTATTAATATGATAGGAGATAGTAGGCGGGGTCAGCCCAAGCTTCCCTGCAATTGCCTGCCCGTGGAGTGGGCCATCTTTTAGCAAAGCAATGATTTGAATTCTTGTTTTGTCTCCGATTGTTTTATGAAAATTAACGATACGTTCAAGTTGCATATGTGTACCCCCTAATATATATCTAATTAGATTGTAATCTAATTAGATATATATTACAATAGTCAAAGTGATGAAACACCCACATTATAATAAAAAATGGTATACTAAATACAATTGAATACATTTGCCTTATGGTGACTTGTATAAAAAGTTGAAAAGGGAAGTTGGTGAAATTCCAACGCGGTCCCGCCACTGTAACGAGGAGAATCCTTTGATAACCACTGTTTTGAATAGGAAACGGGAAGGAAAGTGATTCGATGATTCGAAGCCAGGAGACCTGCCATAGGGAAGGACATTTCAATCCTACGGGAAATAGGAGGGTGTTGCGTTTTGCGTTTATACATATTTAATGTAATTAAATTTTAGTGCGCATTTTTAACATCTTCTATTATGGAAGGTGTTTTTTAATTTTTGGGAGGATATTACTATGGAAAAAATAGCTATACAGGATTCTAAAACCGTTCAAACTCGTTTAGTATTACCACCAGATACAAACCATTTAGATACAATATTTGGTGGTAAGGTTCTAGCTTATATTGATGAAATTGCTGCATTAACTGCGATGAAGCATGCAAAAAGCGCAGTTGTTACAGCATCGATTGATTCTGTTGATTTCCTTTCTTCGGCAAAAGTTGGGGATTCGTTAACATTAGAAGCATTTGTGACGTATACAGGGACAAGTTCAATGGAAGTGTATGTGAAAGTTACCGCAAATGATTTGATTAAAAATGAAGAAAGACTGACAACAGAATCTTTTCTTACCATGGTAGCTGTTAACGAACAGGGGAAGCCGGTTCCGGTTCCGAACGTTTTTCCGGAAACCGAGGAAGAGAAAAGGTTATATCATACAGCACCATCACGAAAGGAGAATCGGGAAAAGCGAGCAAATATACGATGATAAAAAGGGACGCCGAGCTTTGGGTGCTAACTAACTTTGTTCAATTACTTTTTTAAATAGATCGCTAAATTTTTTTTCATCTTCAGCTGTAAAAGCTTTGGGTCCTTTTGTACGTTTGCCGCTTTTTCTAGCCATGGCACTTTCGTAACGTGTTTGCAGGAGTTGATCGATATTCTCATTTGAGTAGGCGAATCCTTTATGATGTAGAACGACACATCCCTTTGCTAAACTTAAAGAAGCAAGACCATAATCTTGTGTGATAATAATGTCATCTTTTTGTGCCAATTTCATAATCCGATAATCAGCAGAGTCAGCCCCAGTGTCGACATAGATCGTTTCGACCCCCTGTGGCTCTTGGTTGTTGGAGTAGTGGGCAAAGCTTTTTACAAGAATGACAGGAATTTGATTGATTTTTGCAATGGAAATGATGATATCCTTTACTGGACAAGCGTCAGCATCAACGTAAACTTTCATTGTTCTCTCTCCTGTTTTGTTTGATAGTGATAATGATAGCAGAAATCGCTTGAAAGCTCTAGACATTGTGGGTTTGCATGCTTCTCTTAACTTCATCTTTAGCAGAATTGGAGAATTAGACCAAAAGTATTGTTCGGGTTTTTTAGATATCATAAAACTTCACCCTATTACGTAATTTTTTGGCGCTATTTAGTTACCTCTTCTTTTTGTCTTAAAAATAATGGTTAGTGTTGCACAACTTATTAGGATACAATGGAAATAATAAAAGTGGCAGTTTGCATTAGACCAACTCCTTGACAATTCTAGAATAGTGAGGGTAATAAAATAGTGGTGAGGAGAGGGGCTTCCCCTCAACCTCAGGTGTTATCTTTTGAATCCTTTTCCGGTTGGCTCGGAGAAGGATTCTTTGCTTTTTGGCTATATAAGTCCCGGTACGTTGTTACAATTGCAGTAACAAGCCCAACTACTGACGTATAAACATAGCCTATATTGTTGATTAAATCAACGATATAATGTCAGACAAATGAAAACGTTAGCAACTATTTTTTAAAGTATTTAAGAATGAGTGTTTTCATAAGGTTGTTTTTTCGCATTGTTTGTTGCTCAGAGTTTCTATTTCCGTCTTATTCCAACAAGCAACAATCTTTCTCTTATAAAACAGCCATAAGAATTAAGGTGAAAAACTGTTTAAAAAGTGCACGCTATTGATTAAAATGAATCTAATCAATAGCGTGTTTTTATTAAATTAAGGGTGGGATTATGATGAGATTGGAAAGACCGGCGTTAAAATGGAAGAAGGAACACGAAAGCTATGTGAAGGAATGGGGACCTTCACGTATGGTGCCAAGCAGCTTTGATTTATCGGAACATGAGACATATGAGGAATATTTACAGGCATTAGCTATAAGAGAAGGCGGAACAGACCGATGGCTACCAAGCACGAATTACTTTTTGATCGATGATAACGAACGGATTGTTGCAATGGTTGATATTCGTCATGATCTAAATGAGTTTTTACGAAATGTTGGCGGCCACATCGGGTATAGTACGCGGCCAACCGAACGAAAAAAGGGTTATGCGACATTGATTCTGTCCGAGTCGTTGAAAAAATGTAAGAATTTAGGTATTACTCGTGTATTAGTAACGTGTGAAGAGGACAATATCGGTTCTGCAAAGGTAATCATAAAGAATGATGGATTTGAGGATGAACGCTTTGTTGATACCGATGGAACGGTAATGCGGCGGTTTTGGATTGATAATAAAAGTTAGATAGAACACAAAAATCGAGATGACAAGAATGAACGAGGCATCCCGTAAGGAAAGTGCGGAAGTGATACAATCAAAAATAGATAAAGGAGAGGGAGTGATTAAGTGGGATCATGCAACATTGATCATTCTCATCAGGACGTTGTGAAGAAGTTGGAAAGCCAGAAACAGTTTTTGCCTGAAGATGTGTATGAAAAAGTAAGTCGTTTTTCAGATAATGAAAACTCTCAGGCAACACTAAACGAATTATTCCACCTTCTAAAAAAGTATGATCTAGCCCCTAAAACGGAAAGGGAGGATAGGGATAAGAAGTTAATCGCTTTAATCACCTGAAACAAAAAAACAAAACAACCATCCAACTTTTAAACAGGATGGTTGTTTTGTTTTTTCGTTTACTTCTTCGTAGCTTGCGTCATTTGGTGCCAGATTGATCCTTCTGCCTTTTCGCCGCCTTCGATTCGTGCTAAGGCCATTTTCACCTGCATCCGAACTTCGAACTCCGGATCATCCAATGCATGTTGAAGGGCAGGTATTGCGGTTTCATCTCCAACTTCGTAAAGGTACATAGCAGCACGCCAACGGACAAGGCGATTTGGATCTGCTAATGCAGTTATCATTTCTGGAATCGCATCTGTAAAACCAAGATCTGATAGACAGTCTCCAGCGGTACGTCTGACATTTACCGCTTTATCCTTTAATGCTTTATATAAATATGGTAATACTTCACGTTCCTCGATCATACCAAGATATGCGGTGGCAAGTCTGCGAATGGATCCTTTCTCATCATCTAATGCCTTATTGAGAATAGGTAAATCTTCAACGGTTGGATCAGCCATTTGGTCGAGTGCAGCATAGCGTTCTTTCCAATTCGAATTGTCAAGCATGGTAAGTGTGACCTTTTTCATCGGCTTGTTGTAATTTTCCGAATATGTATCTGATAACGCAGCCTGAACCAATTGATGAAGTCTTTCTTCACCATAGCTAGCTATTATTTCCTCAACGACATCATGACCAATGGTATCCATCTCCCCATAGCGAGGGCTTTGCTCCACCCATTTTCTTTCCATTAACATATTTTCGGATGCAACGGAGGCTTCCATTGTTGCTTCCATAAACCGTTCAGGGAGTCCGAAACGCTGCTCATTTTCTCCGTCTTGCAATTTTACTTGCACGGGCAAATTGCGAAACAATTGAATGAAAACCTTTATTTCACCAAAGTGATCATCGGCAACGGATTCATTTGCGATAAGTTGGTCTGTCTCTTCTTCAGTGGATCCTAGCACTTCACGCACTGCTGGAAGGATTTCTTCCCATGCTACACGCGGATTTCGTTCAAGTGCGATAAAGTCAATCACACGATATAGCCCTTTTACACCATTAATTTTAAATAAGTCTTTAACGTAATCAGGGGCATTGTCAATATCGTCATTTAACTTATAATCTTCTGTTTGGCCATCGACTAATCGCTCATCGACATTGATTTTCATAGAATGTGGACTTGGCGTTGGTTCGATTGAGACAATTTTCATAAGTATCACCCTCGTATAATATACTACTGCTGATTTTAGCAGAGTTATATCAGCTTATCCATTTAACGGCTTTGTCTTATGATCCAGTTTGCTTTTTGAACAACCTCTTTTTTACATTTTTTTAGTAATAGGACTATAATTAATGAGGGATGAGCTAATAATTATTATTAAGAATTGGTTTTGGAAAAGAGGTGGGAGCTTTGTTTCACATACGTTATATTGAACCACTTGTCATGCTTGCTACCTTGGTAAGGCGATTTCTTTTGGCTACATTAACAGGTGCCATTGTTGGAACTGGAACAAGTATATTTTTACAGGGTTTATTTTTCTCAATGGGTAAGACCGCAAATATTCCTTTGTGGATTCAAATGATCATTTTACCTGTTGGAGGCCTACTTAATGGACTTATTATTTATTATGGTTATCGTTAGAATATCTAGGTCTTAGTTTGCCATTAATGGATCGGGTCTTAAGTGGTGATGTCATTCCTTACTTCGGTTTTTTCTGGAAGGCGCTACTTGTTGCAATCACATTAGGATCTGGTTTTTATGGTGGAATTGTTACACCACAGTTTGTTATTGGTGCAGTATCTGGAAACGTTTTTGCTAACATGTTGAGAGTTGATGCTGCACTTGGAGCTGCAGTTGGCATGGTAGCTGTTGTTGCTGCCTCTAATACACCGATAGCTGCCATATTTATGGGATTTGAATTGTTCGGAAGTGTTATTGGAGTATATGTTGTCGGTGCATGCATAACGGCATATATTATCATTGGACATCGTAGTGTATATCCAGATCAACTTGTTGCCTATTCCAAGTCGATCTGGATGCACCTGGAACCGGGCTTATCGTTGGAAAAGGAAAGGACAAAGATTCATATTTCTTATGGGGTACTAAGGAAATTAAGTAGATGGAACCATCGGAAAATCCGCGATAAAAACAAAAACATGAAAAGGAAATAAAATGATGGACCTGTTTCTGGTCGTAAGAGTATCAGACAGAAACAGATCCTTTTTCTTTCTTTAAGCTATTTTTTATCCTTTTCAAATAAAACGAGTAATCCTGGTAACAATACCCCTCTAATCAAGAACGTATCCAGTATAATTCCTACTGCTACAATAAAGCCGAAAACAAACAGCAATTCAATCGGCTGTGTCATCAGAACAGCAAAGGTAGCGGCAAGAATAATTCCGGCCGATGAAATGACACCGCCTGTATTGGCAACTGCAATCTCGACTGCTTCTTTTACAGTGTGTTTCTTTCGTTCCTCCATAAACCTGGATATTAATATAATGTTGTAATCGACACCGAGCGCAACTAGAAATACAAATGAGTACAGCGGAACACGATTGCTTATTGTATCAATGTCAAAGAATAGCTGTGTTAAGAATGTTCCTAGACCTAATGCCGCAATAAATGACACAAGAATAGTTCCCATCATATAAATTGGCATTTTAAATGACCGCGTCAAAAGAATCAACATTAAAAAAATTAATATCGTTTCAATTGAGACAATAACGATTAAATCGCGGTTGTTTACAGAACGGTCGTCAACAGATGCTGCGGTTTCTCCAGCAAAATAGAGTTCTCCATTCAAATTATTTTGATCAACAAGTTCGTCTGCATCATCCCTAATTCCTTCCAAAGCGTCCATTGTTTCAACAGCGTATGGATTTTTTGCGAATGTTAGGCTATAGGAGATTACTTTTTCATCATCTGTTACCTCGCTAATGCGAACATTATCGACTAGCGGCTGTTCCGTTAATGTACTGGCCAGTTTCTTTTGTTTTTCTTGCGTCACCGTTTCATCTGACTCAAATAAAACAGTTGTAGGTGCCAAATCTCCAGGTTCAAAATTTTCCTCTAAAATTTCATAACCTTCTCTGGATGGCATATCTTCAGGGAAAGACTTCATTGTATCGAATTCATAATCCAAATTTAACACGTTGCTTGCTGAGACGAGCAGAATAATTCCAATGATAGCAACAGATACAATTGGTTTACGGGTTACAAAACGTCCGACTTTGCTCCATAAAGAACTTGTTTTCACATGACTATCACCAACATGTGGTACTTTAGGCCAAAACGATTTTCTGCCAAACAATGTGAACAAGGCGGGAACTAGTGTAATGGATGAGAAAATAACTACAACCATTGCTGTTCCAAAAATGGGTGCAAAGTTCCGATAATCACCGAACTGTGCAAAAAACAAGACAAGCATAGCAGCTAATACTGTTCCACCTGAGAAAAATACCGGTATACCAGACCCACGCATGGCCCATTTCATCGCATCATATTTGCTCTCATGATTTTTTAGTTCTTCCCTAAAACGAGATAGGACGAATAGGGAATAATCTGTAACGGATGCGAATAATAAAATCGACATGATGGATAAGGATTGACTATCCAATGTTAATCCAGCTTTGCCCATTAAGCCGAGTGCCTGATTTGTAACTTCATACACGAACCCTGCCGCGAGTAATGGAATTAATGCTAGTAAAGGAGATCGATAAATGATAACAAGTAAAACCAGAATTATACCAACAGTTGATAAGATAAGAACAACGTCGGCCCGGGAAAATAGATCTAATGTATCTGTGGCAATCCCTGCAGGACCGGTTATATACAAGGTTAAGTCTGTATGTTGCTCTGTCAATTTATAAACCTGTTCAAGGGAGCTTCCAATTTCCTCTGTTTCCAAAGAAGAATCAAACGTTAATGGGATTAATGCTGTCGTATGATCCTTTGAAAAAAAGCTTTCCGTTGCTTCTGGTGGTAACTTTTCTAGAGGAATAACATCTTTTACTCCATTAATTTTTTCCTTTTTGACAGTGTTTAAAAGTTTTGTAAGATCGTTTACCTTTACTTCGCCTTTATCGGACTGAAAAACTAATAATGCTGGGATCCCATCGTTATCAGCGAAATAATGATTATCCTTTTTTTGAGCGATAACGGATTGTGCATCATCTGGCAGGGATTGGATGCCGGAGACCTTATAATCATTAGAGCTCGGTGCGAGTCCCCCAAGCAGTATTGTCAAAACAAGCCATATTGCCAGGGTAATCCACATACCCTTTCTTGTTGCAACATGGTCCGTAATAAAATGAATAGCAGATTTCATTTTCTAACTCCCTTCATTTTTTGAAAGTGACACCAACGTCACTTTGATGAAAAATAAAATGACACATCTGTCACTATTATTATCATTATATTTTTTGGATGTGTCAATTAATTTTTTATAAACATTCCGTGACTAAGGAGCTCTTTTACAGATTGAACCCACTCCTCCTGTGCTAGAGAAAGTTGATTTGGTATTTCGATTGAATGGAAGATAAAGCTTAAGATTAATTCATCTGGGATATGTTCTTTTAATACATTTTCTTCTCTTCCACGCCTAATAAAGGACTTTAAATGCTCATATATTTCTAGATGAAGATCCCTTAGTTGTTCTTTTTTTATTTTTACTGATTCATTAACCGTTCCTAAAATCCGGTTTGCCGTTATCAGAATGCGGCGGATTTTACTATGCGTAAACATAATAGTCAGGAGATATTCAAACTGGGTATCAAAGTTATGATAATGTTTTATCTGTTTTAGGTCTGTTAGAAATTGATTCATTTCAAAAAATGTATAATCTGTTATTAATTCAACTTTATTCTCGTAGTATTTATAAATGGTGCCTCTTGATACCTGCAAACGATCCGCTAATATGCTGAAGGTAAACCCTTCATAGCCGTGGCTGAGTAGGATATCTTTAGTCGATTGAAATAGTTCTTCTTTTGAAAATTTTCGTTCGCGAGCCATGTTTTCACCTCACTATCATTATAATGAAATACGCAGCGATAAACAAAGGGATTATTCCCGTGTACAATGAAATAATATGGGAGGGACTGCTTTGGCTAAGCATGCTTTCACTTTTTGTTTAGGCATGCGATAATGAAGAAAACAATTGATGGGATGAAAATATGACGACAACAATTGACCTATATGTGAAACAGCAACAGACAGCAAAATATAAAAAAGGATATCCGTTAATTCATAATGAAATGGTAACGAATTCAGAAGACCTAAAAAAAGAAGGTAGTATTTTTAACTTAAGAGATCAAAACAACCAATTTATTGCTAAAGGCTACTATGGGAAACAGAACAAAGGACTTGGTTGGATACTATCACACAAACAAAATGAAAAAATTGACTTTGTATTCTTTAAAACGAAAATAGAAAAGGCCATGGAAAAAAGGAAAAAGTTTTTCATGGATCTGAACACAAATGCCTTTCGTATTTTTAATGGAGAAGGGGACGGCATTGGCGGATTAACCATTGATTATTTCGACGGTTATTATTTGATCAATTGGTATAGTGAAGGGATCTATACATTCAAAGAAGTGATCATACGCGCATTGGACGAGCTGGGAGATTACAAGGCCATTTATCAAAAACGGCGATTCAATACGAAAGGCCAGTATATTGATGACGACGATTTTGTGAAAGGTGAGCGCGGCGAATTTCCGATTATTGTACAAGAAAACGGGATGAATTATGCCGTTTACTTAAATGATGGTGCCATGGTTGGGATTTTCCTTGACCAGCGTGAAGTCAGAAGGGTGATCCGGGATAAGTATGCAAACGGGAAAAACATGTTAAATACGTTTTCATATACAGGTGCATTTTCGATAGCTGCAGCAGTTGGTGGTGCTCTAAAAACAACAAGTGTTGACCTTGCTAAGCGTAGTAAAAGCAAGACAATTGAGCAATTTAGTGTGAACGGAATTGACTTTGAGCAACAGGATATCATTGTAATGGATGTATTCGATTATTTCAAATATGCAAAGCGAAAAAAATTAAAGTTTGATTTGGTTGTCTTAGATCCTCCAAGTTTTGCACGCTCGAAAAAGCATACATTCAGTACGGCTAAGGATTATCCAGCGCTAATTAAAGATACGATTGCTATCACCGAGAAAGATGGTGTTATCGTTGCTTCCACAAATAACGCGACTTTCGGAATGAAAAAGTTTAAGGGATTTGTTGATAAGGCGTTTAGAGAAATGGACGTGAAGTTTAAGATTCTTGAAGAATATACATTGCCTGATGACTTCGCTACAAATCAAAATTTCCCTGAAGGTAATTATTTAAAAGTGTTGATTGTACAAAAGACCAAATGAATATTAGATTTGAGGATCTACAAGGAGTGTTTAGACTTTAGTTGAAAAAGGCTGCGGATTATTCCGCAGCCTTTTGCACTAATTATTGTTTGGTTTAACCTGAAGTCCATTATGGTCAAGCTTTAAGGCCTCTACTTGATAATTAGGTAGCATTGTTTTCATTTGTTTCGATACGGTTTCTCCATCTCCTTTTGGTACAAAGGAAATCATTGTAGGACCGGCTCCGCTTATAACAGTTCCATAAGCTCCACATTGCCCTGCCCCGTGTTTAATGTCTTGATAGTGGGGAATAAGTTCCGCCCGATAAGGTTCATGGAAGAGATCCTGCTCCATCATTTTTCCGGCTAATTTATAATCCCCTGATAAAAGGGATGCTATCATCAGATTGCTAATACCACTCGCATTGGCAGCGTCTTTCCTTGTAAAACTTTCCGGAAGTACTTTTCTGGCTGTTGCTGTTTCTAGTTCCGCGTTCGGAATATACACAACTACATCTATATTCGGATTAGGTAATGGAACATATTCAACCCCCATATCAGATGTTTTAACGGTAATAACGAATCCCCCAAATAAAACAGCCGCGACATTATCGGGGTGACCCTCGATGTCAGTTCCATAATGCAGCTTTTCTTTTGGTGTTAAAGAAAGATTACATAACTGATTAGCAAGTTCAATACCAGCAATTACTGCTGAAGCACTGCTCCCAAGTCCACGAGCCAATGGAATCTCACTATCTATTTTCACCTTACACGTTGGTAGTGAGCGGTTGTGGTGTTCCGCGATTCGATTAGCAATTTGATAAATAAAATGATCTTCATAATTGGTGAAGGTAGGAAGCAAGGGAGAGCGGTGTTCAAACTCCCATTTGTCATGTTCAACAACTTCTATTGTCAAATAACGGTTTAAGGCTATACCTGCCGAATCAAAGCATGGTCCGATATTTGCTGAGCTAGCTGGTAGAGAAAGGTGGAACATGCTCATAGTTTCACCACATCTGTTATATAAGCAGTGACAGCATCTTCATCATTTGGTAGTGAGACAGGGTCAACATGTAGTTGTTCAATTGCTGTCTGTGGATCTTTTAACCCATTTCCTGTAAGGACGGCTACGACTTTGCTGCCTCTCTCAATCGTTCCATTTTCACATTGCTGCATCAGCCCTGCAATTGAAGCACAAGATCCAGGTTCCGCAAAAACACCCTCTCTTTGTGCCAAAAGCGTAAACGCATTGATGATTTCTTCATCGGAAACGGATCCAATTTTACCATTGGATTCATCACGAGCATTGACAGCAAGATTCCAACTTGCAGGATTTCCAATGCGAATGGCTGTGGCGACGGTCTCTGGTTGAGGGATAACTTTGTTTTGCACGATTGCCGCTGCTCCTTCAGCTTCAAATCCAAACATTTTTGGCAGACCTGTTTGTTTCTCCTCATGGTATTCTTTAAATCCCTTCCAATAGGCACTAATATTACCCGCGTTACCTACTGGAATAGCGAGAATATCCGGTGCCCATCCAAGTTGATCACAAATTTCGAGTGCTGCTGTTTTTTGCCCTTCTAATCGGTAGGGATTTACGGAATTGACAAGCGTAACCGGAGTATTTTCACTAACCTTCCGTACCATTTTTAATGCGTCATCAAAGTTTCCATCAATTTCAACAATCTCAGCACCATACATCATGGCTTGAGCAAGTTTTCCTAAGGCTACTTTACCCTTAGGAATAACAATGATTGCGCGCATGCCAGCCCTTGCTGCATATGCCGCAGCTGAAGCCGATGTATTCCCAGTAGATGCACAGATTACCGATGTACTCCCTTCTTCTTGTGCCTTCGCAACGGCCATAACCATTCCTCTATCTTTAAACGAGCCGGTTGGATTTGCTCCCTCGACCTTTCCATGTAGTTCCACACCTAATTGTTTTGACAGATGTGGAAAGTGAATAAGTGGGGTATTACCCTCTTTCAGCGTAAGGGCAGGTGTTGCTTCTGTTATAGGTAAAAATTCCGCATAATGTTTTAGTAATCCTGGCCAATTCATTATTCAGCATCTCCTTCAACGCGAAACGTGCTTTCAACACTTTCCACGACATCTAGGTTGTTCAGTTTATCCATGGATTCCTTAAAATTTGATAAGGCAGTTCTGTGTGTTACAAGGACTACTTCGGCTGATTCATTTTTCGTACGCGGTGTTTGTAAGATGCGCTCAAAACTGATATCCATTTGGTTAAAGAGATCGGAAATTGCGGCGAAAGCGCCAACCTCATCCTTAACATGCATCCGTATATAATGTTGCCCAAAACGTTGCTCAGAAGGGGTTAATTCTTTCCTGAAACGTGGCGAAACAAATCGTCTCCCGTTGACATCTAACCGCATATTAGTAATGACTGTTACAACATCAGACATGATAGCAGTAGCGGTCGGCAAACTACCAGCTCCAGCCCCATAAAACATGGTTTCACCAACAGCTTCTCCGTTTACATAAACTGCATTGTATTCATTTTTAACAGAGGACAATGGATGTTGGTTTGAAAGAAATGTAGGTTGAACACTAACCTCCACATTATGATTTTGGCAATGGGCATATCCAATTAATTTCATTGTGTAGCCTAGTTTTTTACCATATTGCAAATCTGCTAGTGCTAGATTTGAAATCCCATTCACTTCTACATCGGCAAGCTCAACATCTGTTGAAAATGCAAGTCGGGCCAGTATAGCCATCTTTCTTGCAGCATCTAATCCTTCCACGTCAGCTGTCGGATCGGCCTCTGCAAAACCAAGTTCCTGTGCTTCTTTTAGTGCACTTTCATAGGTGACTCCTTCTTGATTCATTTTCGTTAATATGTAATTGGTTGTGCCGTTTACAATGCCCATAACCTGTTGAATACGATCTGAAACGAGGCCATCTGATAAACCACGTAAGATCGGTATACCGCCAGCAACACTTGCTTCGTAAAATAAATCGCACTGATTCTTACTAGCAGCGTCTTGTAACTCTGGACCATGCAAAGCAATTAAATCTTTATTTGCTGTAACGACATGTTTCTTGGTTGCGAATGCTTCTAGAATATGTCTCCGTGCTTCTTCTATACCACCCATTACTTCGACAACAACATCGATTTCGGGATTGTGCAATACGTCATTGGGATCAGTTGTGAGGTATCTTTGATCGATTTGGACATCACGTGTTTTCTCTAAGTTACGAACCAACACACTTTTTACATTTACACCACAGCCAAGTTGATGTACAAGCTCGTCTTGATGATCCTCAATCAGTTTAATTACCCCGGAACCGACTACTCCTAATCCTAATAAACCAATAGATACGTTATTTCTCATATACCCACCCCATTATCCGAAATATTTAGACACCTATTCATGATATTACTAGATATTTTAAACATCACATAGGTAGATAGCAAGCGTTTTTCGCATAATTATTTGAAAAGTTTGGTGAAAGTGCTTACAGGAAATCTGTTTGTTGGATGTTTCACTTGTTAATGAGAGCAGTTGATGAAAACCTATTTACCACTTATACAATTTATCAAATACAAAAAGACATGAGCTATGCTCGTGTCTTTTTGTATTTGGATATAGAAAATCCTCCGTACATAGAAAACAATGCTGTGCCAAGTGCAACAATAACAAGTAATCCTCCAACGGTTGCATTTTGTTCAACTGAAGCTTGTTCGATGACCATCCCACCGATTAATGATCCAATTGCGATACCAA
This sequence comes from Virgibacillus sp. FSP13, assembly GCF_054048505.1. Lineage (NCBI taxonomy): Bacteria > Bacillati > Bacillota > Bacilli > Caryophanales > Bacillaceae > Virgibacillus > Virgibacillus sp. FSP13. The sequence goes on from NZ_JBSVKG010000012.1 coordinate 32,532, forward strand.
GATGTAATGCTGAGTTGTTCAAACTTTGCTGTATGTCAGATGTTTCTGGGGATGTTTCGATAAGATAGCTTTGCATTGCGGGTGAAATCGCCCAGCTCATTGCACCCCAAACTACCATGACGGCCAGGAATACTGGTAAATAAAATGTCGTATATGGGATCGTGAAAATTGCAAGCCCAAACACAATAATAGCTGTGATGATCGTTCGCTTTGTACCCATTACATCTGCCAGGGTACCACCAAAACCTCCGCCACTTACTGCTGCTATGCCGAAAATTAGATAGATGATACTTATCCATGATCCTTCAAGCCCCATAGTTGTTTTTACAAAGGGGGTTAAATAGGCATACAAGATTGTGTGTCCTGCTAAGAAAAGGAATGTTGTAGCTTGTGCGAAAAATATTTTTCTGTTTTTTAATGTTGCTAATTGCTGCCCAATCGGGATCGATGGCTTTGGCTCAACTCTACCCATAAAGAAATAGACAGCCACAATTGAAAAAGCGGTTAACACGCTAATAAGTATAAAAGGCGCCCGCCAGCCAAAAGCGTTGCCCAACACTAATCCAATTGGGATACCTAATACAAGCGAGGCGCTGACACCCATGGAAACAATTCCGATTGCCCGTCCACGATATTTGGGATCAACAATACTTGGAGCCATTGTCAAACATAGTATGATTAGCAACCCTCCACTTGTTGCAGATATGATGCGTCCGGTAAATAATATGCTATACGTAGGGCTGAAAACTGTTACGATATTCCCCAGTAAAAATATGATTAAAGAAATTAATGTTAGCCGTTTCCGTTCTATTTTTGCTGTTAAGATTAATAGAATCGGTGAAACAATTGCGAAAATCAGTGAAAATATGGTGATTAGGAAGCCAGCTTGTCCAAGACTGACATTTAAATCTGCTGCTATTAAATCCAATATTCCACCGATAATTAATTCAACCATCCCAATGATAAAGGAAATGATCATTAAAAAATAAACACGTTTGTCCATATTTAAGCTTCCTCTCTGTTGTGTACCATTACAATAATAATTTTTAATGAAATGAAAAACAAGCATGAAAGAAGATGATAAGTTGCTTACGTCTAGCATGATTGCAATTTTTTAGTAACAAGTGTCTAAACATTTGGTAATTTTTGTCGATAATAGTACTGCGTAGAGGCAAAAAGACCTATTTTTTAATAAATAGAAGATATGTAATTGTTTAAAGTTTTACAAGAAGGAGTAGTTTAAATTGAAAAGAGAAAGAAATAAACTAATGCACTATATAGCCTGTGGGGTTATCGTTTTAGCAATTGTAGTAAATATATTAGGCCGGTATTTTCATTTATTTAACTATTCTCATGGTGGCGGCAGTTTTGTTAGTTCCCATGAAATCGAAGCTCAGTTTGGTATAACGCAAAATATCTTACTGTTACTTCCTATTCTATTTTTTCTAGTAAGCCTATTTTTTTATGTCAAAGGTAAAGGGCATCAATACATTCCCATCCTATTAACGCTGGCGCTAACTTTTGGAAGTATCGCGATTATCTCTGGGGGAAGTGGTAGAGTAGAATTTCACTTTAGTATATTTATGGTAGTTGCTGCTTTAGGTTATTTTCAAGACATTAAATTAATACTATTGATGACGACAATATTTGCAATTCAACATATAATCGGTTTGCTTATTTTTCCAGAATTGGTGTTTGGTGTAGAGCACTATATGTTTTCAATGTTTGTCTGGCATGTTGTATTTTTAGTTCTTACATCTAGCGCAGTTAGCTGGCAAGTGTACAGTGGTAAACGAATTGAAAATTTTTACAAACAAAAACAACAAGAACAGCGAAAAAATATTATCGATGAAATTGTTGGCCGCTTATCAACGACTTCCGGTCAAATTTCAAAGGTATCAGATACACTCTCAGGCAATGCAAAACAATCACATAATGCAAGTGCGCAATTAGCCAGTTCTATGGAGAAAGTTGCGAGCGGTACCGAACAACAACTGGAAATCATTCAGGATAATATGGATGTAATTTCTGAAATAGATAATGGGATTCAACATATTAATCATACAGCGCAAACAGTTTCCCAAAACTCAAACTCATCTGCAGAGAAGGCTAATTATGGAAGTAACCTAATTGAAGACCTGTTGGAACAGATGAAGGAAATTAGCACAGATGTTGACGATTCTTATTCTACGATTAAAGAACTTCACCATCGTTCTCAATCTATTGAAGGAATTGTTGGAGTGATCTCTGATATAGCAGATCAGACCAATCTATTAGCGCTAAATGCCTCCATTGAATCAGCTAGGGCTGGTGAGTATGGGAAAGGATTTGCAGTTGTAGCTAATGAAGTGAGAAGCTTAGCCGAACAGTCATTGGAATCATCAAAAAATATTTCCGGAATTATTGAGCAAATGTTAAAGGAATCAGATGAATCAGTTCAATCAATGAAAAATGTAAAAGATTCAACTACAGAAGGATTGAAAATAGCCCAAAGTTCAAACGAAGTATTCTCTCATATTTCCGAGGCATCAAATGAAGTAGCATCGCAAATTCAAGGTGTCTCATCATTGACAGAAGATCTGACTTCTTCCTCAGGAAAGGTAAACGAGGCAATGAAGACCATTTCCCAATCTGTACAGCAATCTGTCGCTGGAACGAAAGAGGGTATTCAATCGACAGATCAGCAGTATAAGCTAACTGAAACGACATTTGATGTATCCAAGGAATTGAATGATTTAACGTCAGAACTGGAGGATATCATTCATAAACTTAAGAGTTAGTTAAGTGAAAGACACGAGCCTACACTCGTGTCTTTTCGTTTTACTTAGATGAAGCTAACACTGTACTTCTTACTCTAACCATTGAAAATATTGCTGTACCAAGAGCGATAATTACAAATAAGCCACCGATCGTTGGGTTTAGTTCTACGGATGCATGTTCAATAACAATACTTCCAACAAAAGATCCTGTTGCGATCCCAAAATGAAGTGCAGAGTTATTCAGACTTTGTTGAATATCAGACGTTTCCGGTGAAGCCTCAATTAGATAGCTCTGCATTGCTGGTGTAATGGCCCAGCTCATCATACTCCACACAATCATTACAACTAAGAAGATTGGTAAGGCAAATGTCGTGTAGGGAATTGTGAAGATCGATAATCCAAACACGATGGTTACCGATAGAATAGTAGGCTTTGCACCAAATCGGTCAGCCAACGTACCACCAACACCACCGCCAGTTACCGCTGCAACGCCAAATATTAAGTAGACAATACTTACCCAAGTTCCATCTAACCCCATCGTAGTTTTTAGGAATGGGGTTAAGTATCCATAAAGTGTTAAATGCCCTGCTAGAAATAGAAATGTAGTCAATTGGGCAAATAGTATTTTTCTGTTTTTTAACGTACGTAACTGCTTCATAAACGGAATTGCTGGTTTCGGTTCAATTTTTCCCATAAAGAAATAAACACCGATCATCGATAAGACTGTTAATACGCTTATTAGGATAAAAGGAGATCGCCACCCAAAAGCATTTCCTAACATGAGTCCAATTGGTACACCTAATACAAGTGAACCACTAACACCCATAAAAACAATCCCAATTGCACGACCGCGATATTTCTTCTCAACGATATTGGATGCTAGTGTTACACACAAAACAACGAGTAAGGATCCGCTCGCCGCAGCAATAATTCGAGCAATTAATAAAATACTATATGAGGGGCTGATTACTGCAATTAAATTTCCTAGAAAGAACACAAGTAAAGCTAGTAGTGTTAACCTTTTCCTTTCAACATTCGAAGTGATGGTCAGTAAAATTGGTGCTGCGATCGCATACACAAGAGAAAAAACTGTAATCAGGAGTCCAGCTTGTCCGATACTAACGTTTAAATCTGTTGCAACTAAATCTAATATTCCACCGATTATTAATTCAACCATCCCAACAACAAACGAGACAATTGTTAATAAGTAAACACGTTTATCCATATAATTACACCCTCCCTATAAAGTTACCACTATAATAGTAACTTTATTAAAAAGGAAAGGCAAGAGGAATTTTAGATTGACTACATAAAGGTACGGATATGCTATGATGATAGTAGGATAATGACAAATCAAGGAGTTAACAAAATGCTGCAGCAATTTGGATTTACACAATATGAAAGCCAAGTATATCAATCATTGATTACGGTGGATCAGCCTCTTGATGCGACAGGAATCGTTAAGCGATCAGGGGTTCCTCGTGCAAAAGTGTATGAAGTCCTACGTCGTATGAGTGAAAAAGGGGTCATTCTTGAATCTACTATTGAAAAAAAGCGCTATTATACCGCTCTCCCACTGGAAGCGATGATCAAAAAACTAAAAGCTGATTTCGATTCAAATGTTCAAGAGCTGAGAAAAACAAAAGTTAGGGAAATGCCAGCTGATGACCGTGTTTGGACATTAAAGGAAGACCAATCCATTCAAGCAATCCTTAAGGAATTAGTACAACAAGCCAACAAGTCTATTTTTATTTCAGGCTGGGCGGATGATTTAAAGCGCTATCTTCCAATATTAGAAGAAAAGTACGATGAAGGAATATTGGTGACGATTCATGTAGTAGGGGAATTGAGTACATCAATCCAAAATGTATCCACACTGATTCCAGATACAGATCACGGAACACTGGAAAGAAGCAGGATCCTAATCGTAGACGAAGCAGAAATGTTGTTTGCCGGCATGGAGGAAACACAGTGGCAAGCGATACGAACCCGGTCCCGTCCGATGGTGAAGTTTTTTACCGAGTTTTTTTACCACGATATTGCCTTAACTGAAATAACAAGGAAGTATCGCGATACGGTTATGAATGATGCTGATATTCGGAATGTATTGTTGAAGTTAAGGTATTAGTGGAGGAAACAAAACGTAATAATGAATCAGGATAATTTTAGAGTTGATTGCAGACTAGTGCTTATTTTCCATTTGAGAAATAAGCACTATTTTTTATATTTATATTGACGTTATAAACCATCTGTTATATTATATATATAACAGATATCACAAAAGGAGTATGATTCGATGTGTATATAAAGTTGGATTTCGAATCAAATGAACCAATTTATACGCAATTAAAGCATCAAATTATTGCAGGTATTGCTAAAACTGAGCTTAAACCAGGTGAGGGTCTGCCATCTGTTCGAGCCATGGCAGCTGATATCGGGATCAATCTTCACACAGTAAACAAGGCGTATCAGCAACTGAAACAGGAAGGATTTATTTTGATTCATCGGCAAAAGGGTGTCGTTGTGAATCCGGATGGCGTACCACAGGCAGATGGAGATTATCGGAACAGGCTGAAGACCACATTACATCCATTGATTGCTGAATCAGTCTGTCGGGGAATTAGTGAACAGGAATTTATGGATTATTGCAGTCAATTATTTGTGGAATTTCATAAGGGGGAGGGTGAGGAATGAATATGGGGATCTTTTTATTGATTGCAATCATGATACCAGTGTTCATATCGTTAATGTTTATCCCGTATTGGACCAGAAGAACAGAAAGCTTTGGGGTTTCCATCCCGGAAAAAGTGTATCATCATTCCGAGATCAAAGCGATGCGTAGACAATATACGATTATTATGGGGACGCTTAGTGTTGTAGTGTTAGGTGTGTTTTTACTGCTGTCAACTACTATTATAGCAAGCGAAAATGCACTTAGTATTTTGTTTAGTTGTTTTATTTTAATGTATATCGTGCTTGGATTTTTTGTTTATCTGCAATATCATAACAAAATGAAATTGCGGAAACGGCAAGAAAACTGGTCAAAGGAAAAATCACAGCTTGTTGTTGTTGAAACAGGATTTCACAAGCAAAAAATTACGTATTCTAATCTCTGGTTTTTGCTACCGTTTACAGTTGCTATTGTTACGATGGTTATGACGCTAAATCATTATCAGCAGATTCCAGATAGGATCCCGATGCAATATAACTTTTCTTGGGAAGTGACTAATTATGCGGATAAATCATATCGCTCCGTTCTTTTTACGCCGATCATGCAAGTATATTTAACATTGCTCTTTCTGTTAATTAATACCATTATCGGTAAAGCCAAGCAACAGGTAAGTGCGGAGAATCCAGAGAAGTCAGTGAGACAAAATATTACATTTAGAAGAAGATGGTCAGCGTTTACGATTATTTCTGGAATCGCGTTAATTCTCATGTTTTCTTTGATACAACTTTCCTATATTTATCCGATTAATCAACAAGTGCTTATGATTGTCCCGCTAGTACTAACATTTGCCATTGTGATAGGGGCTATCGTTTTATCGGTAACAACTGGCCAAGGTGGAAGCAGAGTGAAAATGGGTAAAGGTGAAGATGGAACAATGATTGATCGCGATGATGACCGGTATTGGAAGCTTGGGCAATTCTACTTTAATAAAAATGATCCAGCGTTGTTTTTAGAAAAACGGTTTGGAGTAGGTTGGACCAATAATTGGGCCCATCCATTATCATGGTTCATTCTTATCGCGATTATCGGTATAGCAGTTGGATTACCTATATTACTAGGGGTCTAGGACTTCATAAAGGAAGGGTTCAATGAAAAAATTATTAAAAGAGCGTGTTCAAAAAGGAGGATAAAAAGGACCGAGAAGTTCGAGGCGGCGTAGTTTCGAGCAGCGGAATGTATACATTTAGATACATGAGCAGCGGAGAAACAAGCCAACGAAGAAATTCGATGTGTCATTTTTACCGGACTTTTTGAACAACCTCTAAAAGGAATTGCTGTGACTCTAATAATTTTTACGATAGTGGGGTGCGATGATAATATGAAGAAGGATGAGGATCAAACGAAAGATAATGTTACGACAGCCGATTTAGCCGGAACATGGAAGGGCCAAATCGAAATACCAAGTCAACCTCTAGAAATCATTTTGAAATTTTCTGAAGGTGAAGAACCAAATGGAACAATTAGTATTCCAATACAAAACGTTGAAGACTTTTCTTTATCTGATATTGTGCTGAAGGGTAATGAAGTTTCATTTATGATGCCATTACCAGGTCAGAAAATAAATTTAGAAGGGAAAGTGGAATCGGATAAGTTAAGCGGAATATTCACACAAAACGGCCAAAGCTTTCCATTTACTGTTGAAAAGGGTGAAACAAATAAACAAGCGGAATCAGAACAAGAGAATTTCCTATCAATTGAAACAAATAGTGGTGTGCTGTACGGATCCATCCTTGTTCCAAAGAAAGGGGAGAAATTTCCTGCTGCTCTAATTATTCCAGGTTCCGGACCAACCGACCGTAATGGAAATTCACCAGGGTTACCCGGGAAAAATAATAGTTTGAAGCTACTTGCTGAAGGATTGGCTAAGAACGGAATCGCTAGTTTACGTTATGATAAACGCGGCGCAGGGAAAAATACACAGGCCGTAATAGCAGAAGAAGATATGCGATTTGATCAATTTGTTACCGATGCAAAACAATGGATTGCAAAGCTAGAAAAAGATGACCGATTTACGGATGTCATCGTGATTGGTCATAGTCAAGGGTCACTTGTTGGGATGATGGCAGCTGAGAATTCTGGTGTGAGTGCATTTATTTCGCTTGCTGGTGCAGGTCGTTCCATTGATCAAGTTTTAACAGAGCAGTTAAAAACGTTACCTGATAATTTGTATAAACAAAGTCAGACTATTTTGGAGCAGTTGAAAGACGAAAAAATTGTCAATAGCGTAAGCGACGAATTATTGAGTATTTTTAGACCAAGTGTTCAACCGTTTTTAATTTCATGGATGAAATATAATCCAACTGAAGAAATAAAACAACTTGATATTCCAACATTAATTGTAAATGGAAAGAACGATTTACAAGTGTCTGTTGATGATGCGAAAAGGCTTGCTGAAGCAAAACCAGATGCTAAAATTCTTTTGATCGACAAAATGAATCATGTATTAAAAGAAGCCCCAGCAGATAGGGAAGGTAATATGGCCGCATACTCCGATCCATCGCTCCCATTAGCAGATGGCTTCATGGAAGGAATAATTGGATTTCTAGGTGAACATGATATTGCTGGAAAATAAAAGACGGCTGCCCCGAAGCAACGGGGCAGCCGTCTTTTAGTCTTCTTCATTTTGAGTTTGATATGCCCCGTATTCCTCACCATAATAACGGTTATAGCGCGATTTAAACTTCCCGAATAAATAAACTACAATTACTTTTACGATAGCATAACCCGGAATACCGAGGATAACCCCGACAATCCCGAATAAATTTCCTGCTGATAACAGTACAAAAATAATCGTTAACGGATGAATTTTCATTGTTCTTCCCATGATGTTTGGGGAAATAAAATGGCCTTCTAAAAATTGAACCACTGCCCAAACAATCGCTAATTTCAAAAGCATAAAAGGTGATTCGACAATTGCGATAATAATTGCTGGCGATATGGCGATAATTGGCCCAAGGTAAGGTACAACGCTTGTTACCGCAGCAATAATGGCTAATGTAATCGCATATTTTAGGCCAATAATTAAATAGCCAATAAATAAAAGAACCCCAATACAGGTAGCAACAATGATTTGCCCCTGAATATAAGAGCCAACTTGAACATCCATGTTGTGAATTATTTTATTTGCGTCATCTCTATATTTAGGAGGTATTAATTTTAAACAATACGTTTTAAACTTTTTACCATCCTTTAATAGGAAAAATAAAATAAATGGAAACGTAAAAATGACAACTACTACATTTGTTAGTGTACTTGCAACGTTACGTATTCCTTCTACTGCGCCACCAAGGTAATTGCCGATTTTACTTGGCAAATCGCTTAAATAAGATGTGATCCAGTTATATCCTTCCTCATAATAGGGGCCTAAAAAGGAATGTTGGATCCATGATTTTATTCCATCTCCCATTTGTCGCAAGTAGTTTGGGAAATTGTTCGCTAAATCCTTTACCTGTGACTCGATTGCTGGTGCGGAAAGGAGAGTAATCCCCGTCAGTAGTCCACTAATACCCAGTATAATAATGAGAATACCCCAGATTCGTTTAATATGTAGCCGTTCTAAAAGATTTACAATCGGGTTTAACAAATAAAACACAACAAAAGCTAGTATAATTGGTGGTACGATTGTTGAAAAAATAATGATGATAGGATTGAAAATAAATGATACTTTGTCATAAATATATATCGTGATTCCAATAAGGATTAATAGAATCAACCCAAAAAATAGGTCACGACCACCAATAAATTTTATAAATCGACTTGCTGTTTTCATATGGTGGCTCTCCTTTCTTATTAACCGTATTATAGATGAAATGATTCAAAAATTCCATAACAAGAAAAACCCGTGTAGTGTCGTAATATGAGTATACGAACTTCACGGGATTTTTGTTTCATTGTATTATATCATTCAAGGTTGGGAGTCTATCAGTAGTTTATTGATTTTACATTTAATTGACTACCCAAGTATTTTGCCAATTCAAGCATACCATATTTGCCAGCTACTGCTTCTGCATCGGAGTTATAGTTTGTATTTGTGTTGATATCATAGGTGAAAATTTCTCCGCCTTTGTTGCGAATAAATTCGATTCCGGCAACTTTAATATCATTTTGCCATAAAAATTCTTCATATTTTTCAATGATCGGCTCGTTGAAATCTTCGATGATTTGGAATTTCGGTTTCTCTGGCTTTTCTTCGCCTACTGGGCAAAAAAGATCATCGATTGTGCAGGCATCGGCAGGGCACAATTCGAATCCTTCTGACGTATCAACTTGAACGGCATAGACAAATTTTCCACCAACGAATTCGCATCGGGTAATATACGATTCAGGTGATTCGATGTACTCCTGAATAAGTGTAACGCCATCAACGGACGGTTCAAAAGCGGGTCCTTCTACATATCCCTGCAATGCTTCAATGGAATGGAATAGCTGCACACCTAGTCCTTTCCCCGCACGATTATGCTTTGTTATGAAAGAAGATAGCCCGGAATCCTTAGCAGCCTTAATGATTTGGTCTTTTCCAACGGCAGCCAACGTTTTCGGCGTGCGAATCCCAGCAGCATTTAAGGCCATATATTGATTTACTTTGCTAACTTCAAGCCTTAACGCACGACTTCCATTGATGACAGTGCGACTGTGGCGCTCGAGCCATGCCAAGACAGCTTCAGTTAATTCGGCTGCAAAGCGGTGCTCTCTTGTATGGGAAGACGCACTCATACGGCTATAAAAAACACCTTCTGGAGGAACAGTCGATAGGTCAACTGTTCCTTCATCTAGATGCCATTCTTCATATGGTAACTGCAATTCAGTTAATCGTTTTGTCAAATGCTCGGTCCATTCATTATTTTCATGAAGCACATATATTTTTTCCGACATTCCAATGCCTCCTATTGGTTTATTTTTAAGTTACGTTTCTCCTCGACAAGTGGCATTACTTTTTCCGAAAAGCGCTTCATTTCCTCTAATTGTGGAGAGAATTGTAAGAGTAAAAGGTCAACTCCAGCATCCTCAAATTCGATGATGCGATTAGCAATTTGCTCAGGTGTTCCGATTAAGTTTGGACGCAATCCCCGGTTGGAAACGGAATAATCATTTAGTTTTACTTGCTGCTCAAGCTGTGATTTGCTGACAAAATCTTGATATCCTGCATAGCCGTCCGCATTTTTAACATCGGTGATCCGTTTCCATTCTTCTACTACCTCTTCTTCCGTGTCACGGCAAATGATGTATGCAGCCAATCCGAATGATTTAAATGTAGATTTTCCTGCTGCTTCTCGGCGTGCTTTCATATCCTCAACTTTTGCAGAAATTTCTTCTAATGTTCCTCCATGCATCACGTAGGCATCACAATTATTGACAATGACTTCTTTTCCCCGTTCACTCTCACCGCCTGCGTAAAGAAGAGGATTTGGCCGTTGCACTGGCTTCGGTTCCAAATGTGTATTGGCGACCTCATAAAATTTTCCTTTATGGCTGAACGTTTCTTCGGTCCAGAGCCCTTTCATTACTTGTAAAAACTCCTCGGTACGGTTATATCGTTCGTCGTGTGCTGTGAAATCCCCACCGTATTGACGCGCTTCCTCTTCCCACCAGCCTGAGACTACATTAAATGTGAAGCGGCCGCCCGAGATACGATCAATGTTAGCGGCCATTTTTGCAGTTACAGCTGGGTTATGGAATACAGGACGCATTGCCGCCATAATTTCGATTTTTTCTGTAACAGCTGCAAGTGCTGCAGCTGTTGACCAAGCTTCCAATGAGTCATGTTCAATTCCTTTTATATCGTTTAGATACAATTCAGCAATTAATGTTGTATCATATCCCCATTTTTCTGCTGACTGAATCACTTCTTTTGCGTAATCAAATGTTGGTGGCATGTGTTCATTATCTACATTTCGTAACCATCCACCAAAAATAGGTAGCCAAAAACCGTATTTCATTAATAACCTCTCCCTTTTCACCATAAATTGTATGACAAGATGAAGTGCCAGAAATATGTTTGATCACATTTTTCATAAATAAAAAAACCTCTTCGATAAGAAGAAGTTTTGTACATGGCTTCCATCTTATCTTGCAGCCGTTAAACGCTGCTGGAATTAGCACCTTCCTGATCATTATCAGTGGGTTGCCGGGTTTCATCGGGCCATTCCCTCCACCACTCTTAATAAGAAATGTATTAAATTAAAGTAATCATACCAGAAAAGTATGTATTAAAGCAATCAATAAGTGAATTTCACTCATTGGAGGGACTACGAAAGGACGTTGCGCTTTTGGTCGCCCTATTCGTTAACGAGGGTTAAAAGAACACTGAAGCAATAACAATAGAAATAACTAAATTCAACTGCTAGAATTTAGTTAGGTTCAAGAAGGGTGGCAAAAATAATGAATCAAAAAGTGATCATAAACAATAGGACAATTAATGTCGACAATTTTTACGAAGATACAGTTGTGAATAAATCTAAGGCCGAAAAATTACTTAAAATAGGATTTGATTTTAAAGTTAGCAGCAGTGACTACCACGAAATTACAACCTTGCTATATGCTAATGATTTTCATGTGAAAGTTCCAGAAAAAAATCTCGAATTTCACGCAACTATTTACTCCTATTCGACGTCAATTACAAATCTCTATCAAGATGGTGCAGTTGGTGATTTTAAATTGGAATTAATGGAGGAATAAGCGCTTAGCTGAATACAACGTAACAGATTATTTTTACAAACAAAGGAATATTCTATATTTGACGGATATATTCAACATCCCTATAATGAACAACTATGTGTTATTTAAAAAAGGGCAAGTTGTGGTTTTTCGTAATTGTAGTTTGGTTATTATCTTCCATCCATCGGTCTGTGTGGAAATATTATAGAGGTTGTTCAAAAGTTACTAAATGACAAGCGGTGGCTTTTTGAACACGCACTTATCGACACTTGCTCCTAATTAATTAGGAGGAAAAGCGTGTACGAAAAAGAGAATAAAACAGATTGGACAGTGTTTTTAATAAGTGGAGGATTTGTAATTTTATTCATTGTGTTATCTTTCATCAACAGCACGATGGTGGGCGATACGATTGTTAAATTATTTAATTGGTCTGCGAAGTATTTTGGAGCCTATTGGCAGGTACTATTGTTGGCAAACTTTGTAATTGGGATCTATTTTGTCTTTTCAAAGTATGGAAGGGTTCGTTTAGGGAATCAAGCAGCACCGAAATACAATTATTTTAAATGGATTTCTATGATTCTTTGCACATTACTTGCGAGCGGGGGAGTCTTTTGGGCGGCGGCTGAGCCAATGTATCATTATATGACTACACCACCGTTATTCGGTGAAGGATCAGGTAATATCCCGGCCGCTTTTGCGCAAGCCTTTATGGATTGGGGATTTTTGGCATGGGCCATACTTGGGACATTATCCACAATTGTGATGATGTATGTGCATTATGTTAAAGGGCAACCGCTAAAACCCCGAGCAATCCTATATCCGATTTTCGGGGAAAAAGTCTATCATAAAAGTATTCTTGGTTCGCTTGCTGATATCATCTCGATTATAGCAGTAGCAGCAGGAACACTTGGACCTATTGGCTTTCTGGGGTTACAGGTAAGTTATGGATTACATGATTTATTCGGTATACCCAATGTGTTAACGACAAGTATTATTATTGTATTAGTATTGTCGATGATAGCTGCTATTTCTGCGGCAACTGGTGTTGATCGTGGGATATTACTATTAAGTCGCATCAATGTAGGTTTAACTATTTTATTAGCCGCTGTTGTACTTATTATTGGGCCAACTATGTTCATTATTGATGCTTTTGTTTCCGGGGAAGGCTTTTATTTGCAAAATTTCTTCACGATGTCATTGTACCGTGGTGATGAAGCATGGCTTGGTGCATGGACTGTTTTTTTCTGGGGATGGTTTCTCGGCTATGGCCCGATGATGGCTATTTTCATAAGTCGGATTTCAACAGGAAGAACGGTACGCGAATTGGTGCTTGCTGTTTCAATCGTTGCACCAATTGTGAGTAACTTCTGGTTTTCTGTAGTAGGCGGGACGGGTGTGTTCTTTGAATCAGAAAATCCTGGATCTGTTTCAACAGCATTAAATGAGTCGGGCATGCCAGCTGCAGTTATGGCAATCATGGATCAACTGCCGATGGGCCTTATTATGGCAATTGGGTTTTTAATTGTAACCATTGTGTTCGTTGCAACAACAGTTGACACGATGTCTTATACTACTGCTGTCTCTATTACGGGAACTGACCACCCATATCGTTGGCTGCGCGTATTTTGGGCGATTTTGTTCGGCCTATTTTCTATGGTGCTACTCGTAATTGGGGAAGGATCGATTACGGCGATTCAGAATATGATCGTCATTACGGCTGTACCTGTTTCTTTACTGTTGTTGCCACCGCTTTGGTTAGCGCCAAAAATAGTAAAAGAGATGGCGATTATGCAAAATATAGCGTGGGAACGTGAAGGCAAAAAACCTTTGCTTGTAAAAGAAGACGATTAAAAAACAACGGGGTACTTTTCTTGTTTGGGGGAGAAGTACCCGTTTTTGTGCAGAATAAAAAGGAGATCCCCAACCCATATGTATATAAATCATGCGAATTTTTTGTTATACTAAACATACCTCATGGTTTACAAAAGGAGGATGAACCGCTTGAGCCAAAGCGTTAAAAATTTACAAAAAGAAGCAATGCATGTACTGAAATTAACAAGTAGAACCTTCTATATACCAATTAGTCTTTTGAAACCAACATTAAAGAAAACGGTTGCATCAGCTTATTTATGCATGCGAGCGGTTGATGAAATTGAAGATCATGAACAATTGGATTCTGAAACAAAGCAACATCTATTGCGCTCTACAAGTGAATTGTTGAAAAGTAAATTTGATAATGACGCATATAGTCAATTGCTAGAACCATATAAATCACTTTTACCCGAAGTAACGATTAGACTTGGCGAATGGATTACGGTTTGCCCGCCAGAAATAGTTGGCAAAATAAAGGAATCAACAAGTGTTATGGCAGCTGGAATGGCGGATTGGACAGAAAAAGATTGGTATATTAAGGATAAAGAAGATTTAGATAACTATACCTATTATGTTGCAGGATTAGTCGGTGTCATGCTTTCCGATATATGGGAATGGTATGACGGAACAACGACAGACCGTGAACTAGCTATTGGGTACGGAAGGGGTTTGCAAGCCGTTAATATCTTGCGGAACCAGGAAGAAGATAGTGAACGCGGGGTGCATTTTGTTCCAGATGGTTGGACAAGAGCCGATTTATTCCAATATACGGAAAAAAACCTTGCTTATGCGGATGCGTATATGGAGGATATTTCAACTCGGAATATTTTATTGTTTTGTAGGATTCCGCTGGCACTAGCGAAAAGAACGGTGAAGGCATTACAAGGTGGCAGAGAAAAAATTTCCCGTAATGAAGTAGAAACGATTGTTGAAGAAATAAAGAATGAATAAGGAGAAGCCGCTGTTCATCAAAATAGCGGCTTCTTGCATGGGAATTAATAGACTTGGAAAATCATCGATAAAGCAAGGGAAGTGAGGCTGTAATCATAGGCCTCATCACCCGATTTATTTTCGAAATAAGGCTTTGACTCCGAGATATAATACGGCTATGGCAAATACAGCCATGGATATTCCGCCAATCACCTCGAAAAAATTAGCTATTTCAGGGGTTATAACAGCTGAAGTTGGAAGGTTAGCTAGTCCGAACCCGGCTAAAACACAAGCTAAATACAGTAAAGCTAATTGATACATTGGTAATCCCTCCTTCCCTTTAGACTATGTGGAAAAGAGGGATTACGTTTGGATGGCCGTTTGTCTAGTCCCCGAGGTTGGTTTAGTTTACAAGGTTAAAAGCATTGAAATGACTGAACTCTGTCTAGATCCACCCCGAAGTAGGACCATCTATTGCCATACCATCTAAAACCTGCAACTGAATTTCTGCCTACATAGATCGGGAAAAACCAAAAAGAACTCCGATTTAACCAGATATATGTGAAGCGGTAAAGACACCCGCGGATCGCACCTGGATCTACTGCAAATGTTTGGAATTGCGGCTTTTCTGGAGTAAAAGATGGTGGAGGAGTGGTAGGAGCACTGGCGGATTGGCCACCCCCAGGAAATCCTTGGCCTCCAGGAAAACTAGGTTGCCCCCAACCAGGAGCTCCGGATTGTCCGCCACCAGGGAAACCAGGACCATGCTGTCCTCCAGGAAAGTTTCCTCCACCTGGGAATCCTGGACTTCCCCCTGGGCCTACACCAGGAAAACCTGATTGATTTCCACCTCCAGTGAAAAAATCAAAAAGTCCAGGAATATTAAATTGCTGCCTTTCAACATCTTGATTATATGGTTGCTGATAATAATTCATTATGATTCATTTCCTCCCTTAAAGTGTGTGCTCAAAAAGTTGCCAATGAAATATCGTTCGTTCGCTGCTTATCATTTGGTGACTTTTTGACAAAATCATAAAAGTCTCTCCCTTTACAATATGGATAATCGTCTAGGGTGGTATAGGCACTTATAAGACAATTGAACTTTTTGAACGATGAAGATTGTAGTTTTTCATGGGCACTTACATAATCTGGCTATTAATCCTAATAAATAATTGAAGTTTTGGTCGCGAATGTTGAATTAGTATTATGTGAGGGAAAGTTAAAGGAATTAAAAATTTCTCTTTTTGTGTTGACTCTCACGTTACGTCATACTTTATAGTAATCATTAAAGGGAGGTTACCAGTTACAATGAAAGTGAAAGAGGTTGCGGATTTAGTTGGAATTAGTGTGCGCACACTACATCATTATGATGAAATTGGATTACTAACTCCAGCAAGTACAACGGAATCTGGCTATCGTCTGTACTCCGATAACGATCTGGAAACATTACAACAGATTTTGTTTTTTAAGGAAATTGGCTTCCCTTTAAAAAAAATAAAAGGAATTATCAGTAGTCCATCATTTGATCGGAAAGAGGCTTTGGAGTTACATCGTAAAATGCTAATCGAAAAACGAAGTCGCCTTGACAAGATGATTTCGACAATTGATAAAACCATTCAACACTCGAAGGGAGAAATTAATATGTCAGCTAAAGAAAAATTTGAAGGCTTTGATTTCAGCCATAACCCATATGAGCAAGAGGCCCGTGATCGCTGGGGAGATAAAGCTGTGGATGAGTCAAATGCAAAAGTGGATAACATGTCTAAGGGTGAACAGAAAGCTTTAGAAGATGATTTTAATGTACTATATAAAAAGCTAGCCGAGATTCGACATGAGCCACCAGAGTCAGATATAGCACAAGAAAATATTAAGGTATGGTTTGACTATTTGAATAAGGTTGGTACCTATTCGTTGGATGCTTTCAAAGGACTTGGTCAGATGTATGTTGATGATGATCGTTTTAGAAAAAACATTGATCAGTTTGGTGAAGGCCTAGCCGAGTTTATGCGTGATGCGATGGCAGTTTACGCAGATCGAAATAAGAAATAACTTTTCACTGAGAAAGTGACGTAAAAACACAGTGCCTTTTAGGGAGGGGCACTGTGTTTTTTACCTGTCTGGAAAGTAATCTATTGAGTCTATAAACTTTCCACTGCTTCTTCTATATCTTTTGCTTTCGCTATAGCTGATATAACAGCGACACCATTAGCACCCGCATCGATAACAGATTTGGAATTTTGTGTTGTGATGCCACCAATTCCACAGATGGGTAAGTCGGGAAAGCGATCTCTTAATGTTGTAATCCAATCTAAGCCTACAGCTAGTTTGGCATCTGCCTTTGAAGTAGTATTAAAAACCGGTCCAGCACCTAAATAGTCAACCATTTGAATGGGGCTCTTTGAAACCTCACGCAAATTTGATACGGAAAGTCCAATTATCTTATTAGGAAAAAATTGACGTAATTCCTCAACTGACTTGTCTTCTTGCCCAACATGAACTCCGTCTGCTTCAAGGGTTTCTACAAGCTCTAAATCATCATTAACAATAAATGGGATGTCGCAATTGCTGCAAACTTCACGAAGCTTATGTCCTAACGTCAATTTTTCATTTCCTTTTAATGCCCCTTCACCTTTTTCGCGAAATTGAAAGGCAGTTATTCCAGCTGAAATTGCTGATTGAAGTACTTCCACAGGATCACTGTCGCAATTTTGGCTACCCATAATAAAATACTTTCTCAAACTTTGGCTAAATGTTTGTTTCATTTATTTTAGCCCCCCTAATTCATCGCTCTCAAGTGAAAGAGCATCAATGAAATGAGGTAGAAATGTTCCGGGTCCAGCAACTTCAGGGCTATTGACAGCATATTCAGCAGCTAATCCGTAAAATTCTACGGCAGTTAAGGCTTGTTGTTCGATTGGGTCATCTGTTGTAAGGCATGCCGCTAAAATGGAACCGAGCAAACATCCTGCTCCTGTAACCTTAGTAAGAAATGGGTGACCAGTCTGGTTTTGTTTTAAATGGTTCCCCGTACAAATAATATCCGTCTCTCCGGTAACAACAGCTGCGGTCTGATAAATTTCGGTCACTTTGGCAGCGACTTCTGCAGTATTTCCCTCACCAACGGAATCAGGTCCTTTTGTTTCCCAGGGTATTTGGACGAGATGGGCCATTTCACCCGCATTACCTTTAATAACTGTAGGCTTGACTTCACGTAGTATTCGTTTTACAGCATCATCTCGAAATGGCGTTGAGGCGACACCAACTGGATCAAATACTACTGGTATTCCTTTTTCATTGGCAGCTTTTCCAGCTTGAATCATGGCGGAAACCTCAGATGGTGTAATGGTGCCAATGTTAATCAGTACTCCATCCGCTATCGATGCCATGTCGCCTGCTTCTTCTTCCGCTTTAGCCATAGCTGGTGTTGCACCAAAGGATAATAAACCATTAGCCGTAAAGTTCATGACAACCTGGTTCGTTAAATGGTGAATAAGCGGACGTTTTTCCCTGACATTTTTAATGTTGTTACTGTTCATGGCTTGTTAACCTCCTCTAAAGGTGTTGCCCAGTGATTTGTTGGCCCACTGCCATGTCCGATTGAAAATGAATGGCGGATTGCAGCAGTTACATAATCTTTTGCTCTTTTTACGGATTCTGGTAAAGAAAAGCCTTTGCTCAATAATGCCGTTATTGCAGCAGAATAGGTACAACCTGTTCCATGTGTATTTTTCGTTTCAATTCGTTCAGAAGAAAAATGGTACATTTCTCTTCCGTCATATAAAAAATCAATTGCTTCACCATCTAAATGGCCCCCTTTAACAAGGGCAGCTCCGGCACCATGTTTAAATACGATTTGTTCAGCAGCCTGTTGTAAATCATCGATCGTTTTAATGGTTTCTCCGATAATATATTCTGCTTCTGGAACATTTGGTGTAACTAACGTTGTCATGGGTAGAAGCTGGTCACGCAAATAGTCTCGGGCATCTGCTGTGATTAATGGATCACCACTGGTAGCAACCATTACAGGGTCCATGACAAAAGGGACGGATAAATGCGAAATTTTCTTGGCTATTGCATCCATTATGTCGATATTCGCAATCATTCCCGTTTTAAATGCTTGAAATGGGATATCCGAAATAACAGAATCAAGTTGTTGTTCAATCATTTTTATAGGGATATGGTGAACCTCCTGAACGCCAGTTGTGTTTTGCGCAACAACAGATGTAATCACAGACATACCGTAGCATGTAAATTCCTGGAATGTTTTTAAATCAGCCTGAATGCCGGCGCCGCCACTTGGATCGGTACCAGCAATGGTAAGTACACAAGGTATTTGAGTCATTGCTGTGTCACCAATCTTTCTCCAGGCCATTCCTCACAAGTGTATGCCATGTCCCAAAAAGCTAATTCCAATTGACAGCTTTTGCGGAATGCTTCTTTCATTCGTGAGATGTCTTTGTTTGAAGACTCATTTGCCAATTCATCTAAACGGGTTCGCATTTCCGTTGTGGTTTTTTCCATGCTATCCTCAGCATAAAAGCTGATCCATGGATAAAACGCATGATTTTTAGACGGTTTATATGTTTTCATCAATTCCTTCCCGATTTCGAGATATGTCCATGGGCAAGGAAGTAATGCACAGATTATTTCTGGCAAACTGCCCATTTGTGCATGATACATCATATGCTTCATGTAATGATCAGCAGTAGGTGGTAATGGATGCCCCTGAAGTTCGTCATACCCTACCCCGATTACCTCGCAAAAATTATGGTGAGGATGGGTTTCGCTATGCAGTACAAACTGGATTTGTTCATTAAAAAAGGACATATCTTTACGATTGTTTGATTTGGAAATCGCGATTCCGTAAATGTTGATAAATGCATTTAAATATTCAAAGTCTGCTTTAATATAATGTGCTAATGCTTCTTTAGGGACGTTTTCTTTGCCAATTCCCTGTACAAATGGATGGTTAAAGATTGCTTGAAAAATATCTTTATTTTCTTCTCTAAGATTTTGTGAAAAAGTCATTGTCATGCCTCCTTGAATTTTTAAGGAAGCTACTAGGGGAGTAGAAAAGTAGATAAATAGAGGAGAGTACATATTATTCTCGCTCGACTACTTCCCTCCGCTGGTATTAACCAGATCAGGTTCCAAGGGACTAAGGAATATTCCTATTCTCAGCCGTTACAGCGCCCCTAGTAGTTTTCCGTTATACTAAATATTTTGTGGTACTTGTTGCTTCAAGCGAACAGCTATCATCCAGCCCATCAATGCGCCTGTTCCGCTGCTCACTAGAAATGATGGGAAGAAGAACAATGCACCAACTGAACTTCCCATTAAAAGGTTGGCAAATGGTACGGCAAACAAGGAACCAATAATTCCGGTGCCAATGAATTCTCCAAGTGTAGCCCATAACTTTTTGCCAAATTTTTTGTAGAGATAACCTGCTAGAAAAGCACCAATCATCCCGCCAGGAAATGCCAATAGCGTACCAAGTCCAAGCAAATTACGGAGTAACCCAATCATAAATGCGACCATAACAGCTGGAGTTGGACCGAGCATGATTGCTGCCATGACATTGACCGCATGTTGTACAGGGTAGGCTTTGGCAACGCCTGCTGGAAACCATAGAATTTGTGCCCCAATCGTTCCAATAGCTACAAAAACTGCCATTGTTGTTAGTAAACGCGTTCGATTCATCTGATTCCCCCTTTCAAATAAAATAAAAAAGCTAGATCCTGATAAAGGGACCTAGCTGGTGGGATTAGTTTATGGACATAATGCCACTCACTACTTCCCTCCGCTGGTGTTAACCAGATCAGGTCCATAAGAGTCGGAAAGCAGTTCGGCCTTCCTCTCAGCCCACGATTTTGGGCACCCCTAGTAGTTGAACTATTATAATTTGCTTGTTGATTCTTATCTTAACAGAGGTCTTTCCATTTGTCACCAGTCTATAACAAATATTTTTCTCTCAACAATTCTTAAAGAAAGAAGGGCCGCTCCAAAACCAAAAGTTTGAAGCGGCCCTTTTTCAGTTAATCAATTCCCCGCATAAACACGTGAATTTTCTTTGATGCGGCAAATAGAATGAAACCAAGTAAGATGGATATTCCACCAATGATGCCGAAATATAAAATTTCTGTATCAGGCGAATATAGTTTTACAATTTGTGCATTGATAGCCTGTGCTGAGGCATTGGATAGGAACCATAGACTCATCGTTTGCGCTGAAAATGCAGCTGGTGCAAGTTTCGTAGTTGCTGATAAACCAACTGGTGATAAACATAATTCCCCAATAACAACTAAGAAGAAACTTAATACTAACCATAACGGATTGACAAGTGTGTCTGTTCCATTAATGATAGCTGGTACAATCATCACGAGAAAAGATAGTCCAGCGAAAAATAGCCCAAGTGAAAACTTCTTCGGTGTTGATGGTTGGCTTTTTCCTAAGCGAATCCAAAGCCAAGCAAATACAGGCGCTAAAAGTACAATAAATAAAGGATTCAATGACTGAAACCAAGAAGATTGAAGCTCAAAGCCTGCCAAACTTAGATCGGTTCGCTGGTCAGCAAAACGTGCCAAAATAATTGAACCTTGCTCTTGAATTGCCCAGAACATAATAGCTGCGATAAACATTGGTATATACGCAAGTAAACGAGATCGCTCCACTTCTGTTGTTTTCTTGCTGCGATACATAACGATGAAATAGCACGTAGGAATTACAATCCCTAGTAAACTTACAATCATTGTGAAACCGTTAATTGTTAAGATACCGGTCGGGATAGTGATTGCTCCCAATAGAATAACGATGATTGCACCAATACCAAACCGTTTAAATACGGTTTTTTTCTCTGACCCTGAAAGTGGATTTGGAACAGTCGAACCTGCTGGGCCAAGATATTTTCCTTTTGTGAAGATGAAAATAATTAGACCGACAAACATCCCGATCGCCGCTAAACTGAATCCAAGGTGGAAATTGTACTCTTGTCCAATTGTTCCGACAATTAATGGTGCAATAAGTGCTCCCAAGTTTATTCCCATATAGAAGATACTAAAACCAGAATCCCGGCGATTATCTTCTTTACTATACAAGTCACCGACGATATTCGATACATTCGGTTTCAGCAAGCCAGTTCCAAGAACGATTAACGCCATTGAAATGAATAAAAATGTTAAGCTTCCTGGAAAGGATAGAACAATGTGACCGAACATGATTAAAATTCCGCCATAAAAGGTAGTACGTGTACTTCCTAGTAAACGGTCAGAAATCCACCCACCGATGATACCTGACATGTAAACAAGCGAACCGTATACAGCCATAATCGATGCGGCAGTACCCTGGTCAATTCCTAGTCCACCTTTTGATAATTCATAGTACATATAAAATAATAGAATGGCACGCATTCCGTAGTAAGAAAAGCGCTCCCAAAATTCTGTGAAAAAGAGTGTAAATAACCCTTTTGGATGTCCAAAAAACCCTTTTTGCGGAACATCTTGAATATTTTGATTATTTGATGTCATATTGTTGCCTCCCTGTTTGACAAATATAATTATACAAGATTATAAGCAAATTGAAAAGTTATTTATAACTCTAAATAGCGTTAATAGACAGAATAATTAATCACATATAGCCGGAAAGCCTTTAGTTTTTAGTTAATATCCACTTAAAAAAGTATTGACAGTTGTATACCACAAGGGTATAATATCGTCTTGTTATTAAAAGTCTTAGTGATAAGATATTTAGTGAATGGATTATTTGAAACTGTTTATTGAGCATAAAACCACTAATCAGTTTTCCTTTACTATTCACAGGGAGTGATAGGCAATATGTTTGAAGATGATTTTCTTGAGTTAGAAGATACCTTTAGAAAAATCATGAAAAAGTTTCCTGGTGCTTGGCGGGAACATACGAAATTGGGGTTTTCAAGAAATGAAGTTCTTCTGCTTTATAAACTAAATTCTGACGGGCAGCAACGAGCTTCTGAGTTAGCTGATATTCTTTCCATTACTACAGGAGGATTGACGGGTATTACTGATAAGCTTGTCAACGGTGATTATATTGTAAGGCAACGAGATGAAAAGGATCGTAGGGTTGTGTATTTATCAATTACCAGTAGCGGCAAGGAAATTTTAGAATCGATGTATGCCTCCAGAAAAGCGTTCATTAAGAAGCTTACCAATAATATATCTAAAGAGGAATTGGTACAGTTTAAAACCATTGCTAATAAACTTCTAGCTAATTTTGAGGATAACGTAACACAGTAAAAGGGAGAACACAGCGAGTAATTTAAATAAGTGTAATACTTTTTAGAAGTATAGGATAAACTTCAGCCCCCGCTTAAACGAGGTAAATTACAAGTTTTTCCAAAAATATAGGAGATGAAATAAAGAATGACTGAGTCAACAACAATGAATGTAAAGAAAGGGCCGATTTTAGCTGTTATCATTTTGGGTGCATTTGTATCGCTACTTAATCAAACATTAATGAACGTCGCCCTACCCTCCATTATGGAGGATTTAAAAATAGAGGAAAGTACCGCCCAGTGGATAACTACAGGCTTTATGCTGGTTAATGGTGTACTTATCCCGATCACTGCTTTTTTAATGGAGAAATTCTCAACAAGACAATTATTTTTAACCGCGATAAGCCTTTTTGCCTTAGGTACACTGATTTGTGGAATAGCTCCAGGGTTTGTTATCTTGATGGCAGGAAGAGTTATTCAAGCTGTTGGTGCAGGTATTATCATGCCACTTCTAACAACAGTGGTATTGGCCCTTTTCCCTGTTGAAAAACGTGGGGGAGCAATGGGTGTCATTGGTATCGCTATTATATTCGCACCAGCTGTTGGACCGACATTATCAGGATTCGTTGTGCAAAATTATTCATGGAGAGTACTATTTTATATTATTTTCCCGATTGCTGTACTAACGATTATTCTAGCAAGTATTTTCTTGAAAAACGTTACTAAGCAAACATTTCCGGATATTGATGTGGTCGCAATTATTTTGTCCACACTTGGATTTGGCGGTATTTTGTATGGCTTTAGTACGGCGGGTACGAACGGATGGACTAGTGCCTCCGTCATCACCGGATTGATTATTGGTTTTATCGGATTGCTCTTGTTTGTATTGCGCGAATTGCGTGTGGAAACACCTATGTTAGACTTTCGTGTATTTAAAAGTGGAATTTTCTCGTTAACCACGGTTATTAATATTATGTTAACAGTAGCTATGTTTGCTCCAATGCTGCTTATTCCTATTTATTTACAAAACATTCTTGACGTCAGCCCGATGGATTCTGGCCTAATGCTTATGCCAGGGGCGATTGTAATGGGAATTATGTCACCAATAACAGGTAAAATATTTGATAAAGTTGGTGCACGGCCTTTAGCAATTTTTGGATTGGCAATCACTGTTGTTACGACATATTTGTTTACACAATTGACAGATTCCACTGGATACATGTATTTGGTTATCATTTACACGATCCGTATGTTTGGGATGTCCATGATTATGATGCCAATTATGACTGCCGGACTTAATCAGTTGCCACAACGATTGCATCCGCATGGTACTGCTATGGTCAATACAGTCAGAGCCGTAGCTGGGGCCATTGGTACAGCTTTCCTTGTGACGGTAATGACAAATCAAGCAAAAGATAGTATAAAAGATATTATTATTTCTAACGGTTTTGACCCAACGAATAAACAAGAAATGCTTCATGCAACTAATCTAGCGCAGGTTCAAGGCATTAACGATGCTTTTATGGTATCAACAGTATTCGCAGCGATTGCGCTGGTTCTTTCTTTCTTTATCAAGCGAGGAAGAACTTCTCAGGAAGAAGATCCAGAATTAGAACAGAAACCAGAGCTTGTGACAGAAAAAGCATAAATAATAAAACCAGGCGATCGGGGAGTACCCGGTAGCCTGGTTTTTTACTGCTGTGGGAAGTTGCTGGATGAGTGGGAAAGTCGCCGGAAGAGGGCGGGAAGTCGCCGGAATAAAGCGGAAAGTCGCCGGACAAAAGGGAAAAGTCGCCGGACGAAAGTGGAAAGTCGCCGGACAAAAGGGAAAAGTCGCCGGACGAAAGTGGAAAGTCGCCGGACAAAAGGGAAAAGTCGCCGGACGAAAGTGGAAAGTCGCCGGACGAAAGCGGAAAGTCGCCGGACAAAAGCGAAAAGTCTCCGGACGAAATGCGAAAAGCCAACCCGATAAAAAAAGCAACCCCGCAACCAACTATAATGAAGAGAGCCAATGCTGAGAGTCCCAGCTCACACCATCAGCGGTTGCCCAAATGCCTTTGTCCCGGTAATCTAAGCGCAAGTACAATCACGAGCATACAGAAAACAAGACTGGTTGCTGCAACAATATGCAAATGTTCTATATCCAAATGGCTGTTAAATGCCAGGCCAAGCAAACAGGATGAAAGAATCGAACCCAAGTAACGGCTTGTTTGGAAGAGACCTGACGCTGAGCCGGTTTCTTCGGGCTTAACTTGTTCATAAAGGGCTGTTTGCATCGAAATATTATTAAATCCGTTGCTCATACCAAGTATCGACATGATAATTAAAAACCACCACAATGATGACTCCTGCTGAAATGTGAGTAACAGTGCTGTGCCGATTAAAAGTAGAAAGGCTCCGATCACGAGCGGTAATTTCGATCCATACCTGTCAATCATTCGACCTGCAACTGGGGCAACAATGACACTGAAACCTGCCAGTGCAAGCATAATTAATCCTGTATGTTCCTCACTGTAATCGCGAACTTGTTGCAAAAATGTAGGAAAACCAAAGAAATAACAGTAATAAATCAGATTAATACTGGTGAACTGTAAATAGATGAATGAAACATTGGTATTTCTCTTAAGTGATGCAAGATCGATAAAAGGTTCCTCCTGTTTTTTCTCATAAAAATAAAAGCCAACCGATGAAATTAAAAAGACAACCAATGCTGACCAGTGGATATTATTCTCCAGGGAAAGCAGAAATAAAATCAAACCAATCATCGACACAATAAAAAGAATGATCCCGATGAAATCAATTCGCTTTACATCTATTTTTCCCTGTCCTTTTGTCGGTAAAATAAAAATAGCCATTACAAAAGAAAGAACAATAAAAGGAAAGTTAATGATAAAAATTGATTGCCAGTCCCATGAAGCAATTAAAAAACCACCGATTGAAGGACCGAAAGCTGCTGAAGTGGACGCGAAAATGGACAGAGTAGCCAATGCTTTCCCTTGCCCTTCAGTAATATTTGTTCGCACCATACTCATCCCGCTAGGAAACAACGTTGAACTGCCAATAGCCTGAAGCGCGCGGCAGCCCAGAAGAAATGGATAGTTTGGCGAAAAAGGTGCTAACATAGAAGCACCTGCAACAAGAATTAACCCAGTTAAAAATAAACGTTTTGGGCCGAACATATCACTCAATTTTCCCATTACAGGCTGTGCTGCTGCGCTTGCCAAATAAAATATGGAAATAAGCCAGGAAGCATCTGCAAACGTTAAGGTGAATTCATGCTGTAACCGAGTTAGTGCAACCGAAATCATCGATGAATTTAGTGGATTAAGCAGTGTACCAAGGCCAATTGTTAAAACAAGCAGCCACGGTTTACGTATTGTTTGTGCCATTTTGATCACCTATTTTTTTTATAAATTCGAATAACCTTAATCATATGCCAAAGCAGGGGAAGTCAAAAATATTTTGCTCAAAAGGTTTTCCCGGGGGGACTCGTACATGGGCCGGAGAGTCGCACAACATCGGGCCGAAGCCGGGGCTAATAAAGCGTGAATCTTAATTTGGAGCGTGGATAACATGATAAAAAACAGTATCAATTTAACCGAGGATATACGAAACTGGGTAGTAAATGCGGTTGACCATAATGCTGAAGTAATCACGACCGAACAATTGAAAGGGAGTACATCGTCAACATTATATCGGATTTCCCTTCAGGTCAACCAGTGTGTGGAACATGTGGTATTACGCTTATTTGACAATAAGGAATGGCTGTCGGATGAACCTGATTTAGCTTTGCATGAGGCGGGAAGTCTGCGTCTTGCTACGAAAGCGGACATTCCAACACCTGCAATAATCGCATTTGAAGAGAAGGGCGAAATTTGTGGGGTGCCAGCTGTTCTAATGACAATGGTCGAAGGTTCTGTTAACTTGAAACCGAATGATTGGAATGAATGGCTGAAGGGTTTGGCAGCGGCACTTGGCAAAATTCATGCTATAGATCCAGATGACTTTAATTGGACGTATTTCACTTATAATGATATTCCATCATTAGAAATGCCATTGTGGACTAACTTTCCGCAAGCATGGAAAAAAGCAATTGAAATCGTAAAAGGTCCACGCCCGCCAATTAAGGATTGCTTCATTCATCGGGATTATCACCCTACCAATGTTTTGTATCGCAATGGGAAAGTTAGTGGTGTTGTCGATTGGGTAAATGCGTGTAGGGGACCAGCTGGCATCGATGTTGGACACTGTAGGTTAAATCTAGCAATGCTATATGATGTAGAAACAGCAGACAAATTTTTAGCGGCGTATCAGAAGGATCAAGGTAATAGTTTTACATATGATGTGTATTGGGATTACGTTTCATTGATCGATATCCTTTTTGGTCCGCCAGTGGTGTATCCGGGCTGGAAGGCTTTTGGTGTGACGGGATTAACCGATAAGATGATGGAGGAGCGACTGGATAGGTATGTTTTGAGTTTGCTAGAATGTATTTAACAATATATCATACCTGTCTTGTCTTCTATAAAAGGACCTTATTAAATTCTTTATGGAGAAACATGTCAATAATGGCTCTCTCCATAATACTCAACTAAATTTTCTTCCCGCACACCAAATGTCCGTTTGCTATAATGAATGTAAGGAATTGATTCCATTTAAACGAAGGTGAAATGATGGAAAAAATAAAGTTTTTCAATGGGGACTTTAAAGTAAAATATCGTTCCGAAGAGATTGTTTTGCTGCCGAAAGAATTTCAGCTCCTTCAGTTTTTGTATCAAAGCCCATCACGGATTTTTACGAGGGAGGAGCTTCCGTTTATTGTTTTTGATATATACGCAGTAGTTTGATAAAGCGGAAAATCTTCTCCGACAATCAGAAAAACTTAAATCACTCATTTTCTAATCCTAAACCATTTCTTCCATAACTTATGAAAAACGAAATAAGTCTTATTCTTATGCATCCAACTTTTCAAGATAAAAATCCCAATATAGACAAAAAACGACAATATGTTTATAATGTTATAGTAATATATAAGCATGACATTAGTACTATCTTTGTGAAAAATTGATAAAGGCAAACTTATCGAAAGGTAAGGACGCAAAGCTGCGAGTCTAAAATCCTTATGGATAATGATAGTCGGGTTGCCAATAATTATAAGAAGCGATTATTTGGTTATCCCTATCTGCATCTGGGATAGCCTATTTTAGGCTCTTACGGAAAACCGTACAAACTCAACAATGAAGTATGGCAGACTATAGGAAAAAGGGAGGATAGAGATGGTAGTTGTAGATAAAAGAAAATATAAAATGGCAATTAATGAAGCCGTGAAGGAAGTACATGTACAGGTGCATGGATTAATGAGAGAGGAAGATGTAGAAGGTTATATGGTAGATTTACAGGATACGATTAATAAAGTATCAAGACAAGATTATACATTTGTTGTCGATGCTACTTACCAAACTCCGGTTCCATCAAAAGTTGTACCGCAGTTGGAGCAAACGATGCAATTTTATTCTAGCTTAGGTTTTAAGGATATTCTTGTAGTAAAGCCTTCATCTAAAATAGCTCAAGTGCAAGTTAGGAATGCACTTGAAAGAATAGAATTTCCAGGTACATTTATCGATCATGTACCTTCTTCTATGTAACTTGGATTCCAATAATCAGGGGATTTTTACTTTAAAATGTGAAAGGAAGTCAACAAGTGCAAACAACACTAGAATTATATACATATGAAATTATAACGAAGGAACAAACAGATTTAATTCAGAGGGCAGCTGAGTGTCTAGCACGTTCATTTATTGGTGTGGATGTTTCAGGAAAATGGGTACAGGAACCGATGGTAGGTCAATTAAATATCGGTTACGAAGATTTCTATAAGTTTACTAAGGATTATTTAGACTCAACAGTAGAGCAGGGATATTGCGCAGTCGCTCAAGATAGTAATAATAATGTTGTTGGTGTACTTGCTGGAGATACAAATGCACCAGAGATTATCGGGGAAGATATATTTGAAGGTTCTTTTTATGATATGAACATCATTCTGCATGTTTTGGAGGATGTGGATAAACGTTTCATGGAAGATTATAAAAAGCGAAGCGGAAAAGAACTCAAAGATGGAGAGTTATTGCACCTATTTATGTTAGGAGTAGTAGCTGAACATGACCGTCACGAAATTATTCAGCAATTAGGAAATAGACTGATAACAGAGGCATCTTCACAAGGATTGAAGGCTGTTTTGGGTGAAGCAACAAACCCGAAATCGATACGTGTGATGGGGAAATATCATAATATGGAGAAATATAAAGATTTGGAAGGAAATTATATTGTCCATAAATATCAGGATAATAGTAGGTTAAAGGATATTCCTTCAAATATAGCTGATGGAACATACATACTTATTAAAGAGCTTTAAAAATTTCATAACAGGTCTAATCAAATAATTAAAAAAGCAGGGGATTAATTAATCATGGAAGTTATAATGCTAGGTATTATTGTTATCTTATTAGGGACAACAGTATATTTTGCTTACCTATATTTTTCACTAAAGCATCATCCTCATATCAATAAAGAAATCATAAATGGAATGAAAGAAATATCAGCAGGTAATATCAGTAGTAAGGTTGATGAAAAAAGTTCTGATCATGCTGTATTTAATCAACTAATTGAATTCTTTGGTCGTGTAAGAGAAAAGTTTCTTTCATTTTCAAAAAGTGTACATAAAAAAGGAGAAAATCTTACTGAAATCGGTGAATATGCAACTGAGAAAGCTGATATTGTAAGAGCCGCAATCGATGAGGTAGGTAGAGGATTAAAGAAACAATTGGTAGCTACAGAAGAAAGCGCAATGTCTATGGAAGAAATGACACAGTCTATCGAAGATCTTTCTGCGAGATCAAATCAAATTTCGGAACAATCGAATACTACCTTAGAATTGACGCAAGAAGGAAACGTAAAGTTAAAGGACTCTTTGGAAAAAATGGAGCAGTTTAATCAAACGGTAAATACAACATTTGATGCAATAAATAAACTTGGAGAAAAGTCTCACGAAATCGGCACTATTGTAAAAGTGATCACAGGGATTTCAGAACAAATTAATTTATTGGCATTGAATGCGGCAATAGAAGCGGCCCGTGCAGGTGAACACGGTAATGGATTTGCGGTTGTTGCTGATGAGGTTCGAAAATTGGCCGAACAATCTCGTCAGTCTTCTTCTGAAGTATCAAATATTGTAAAGAATATACAAGAAGAAACTGAAATAGTTGTAAAATCAATGCAACAGGGAACAGAAGAATTTGAAGATACAAGTACGACCTTTGTAGAGGTTGGAACTATGTTCGAAAAGATTCTATCTGCTACAAAGGTTATCGCTGAAAATAATGCAAATTCTTCTGCTAGTACAGAAGAATTATCTTCTGCTTCTCAACAGATAACAGCAACAATTGCAGAGATAGCTTCTATCTCTCAGGAATCTGTTGAAATGTTTGAGGAGCTAATAGAAATTAGCGATGATGAACTACAAACAATACAAAAACTAGTTCAGGAAGCAAAGGGGCTTAAAGAGTTAAAGAATGATGTCAACAAATTACTATTAGATGGTGTTGGAATAGAGGAAACCAAAGTGGATCAAGAGGCTGAAGATAAAATCAGTGTAGCAGTATAAAGGATGTTGATAAAGATTAAGAATGCTTCTCATAGGTTGATCAAACTTGTGAGAAGCTTTATTTTGTAACTTTATAGGGATGAAAATCATTTTAATAAAAGTATTTTGTAATATCCTTCGAAAATAGCAAACTCAATGAAAAATAGGGACTCAAAGCCGCGGGCCTAAAGAAATATTTACTTGTACCAGATTTTTCAAAGCTGACATCTGAAAGTATCTTACTTGCACTTGGACAGGCATTTTTCACCCTATCATTAGGTGTTTCAGTAATAATGCTTACATATGCTTCTTATTTACCTAAGACTCAAAATCTACCTCAATCTGCCATTTCTATCATTATCTTAAATATTGTCATTGCTTATAAGCAGGCTTAGCCATTTTCCCGGGGGCTTTCTCATTTGGAATTGAACCGAATGTTGGACCTGTCTTAATATTCTCTGTTTTACCGGCAGTATTTGAACAGATGCCTTTTGGGATGCTCTTCTTTTTAGTGTTTTTAATATTATTCTTATTTGCTGCTTTCACTTCAGCATTCTCTATGTTTCAAATTATTGTGGCAGCAGTTACTAAAAATGATCCCAGAAAGCGCAAGAAAAGTACTTGGTTGATTGGTATTCTTATTTTTATCGTTGGAGTCCCATCCTGTATTTCGTACGGTGTGCTGGCAAATGTCCAACTTTTTAATAAGACGATCTTTGACTTGATGGATTATGCTGTCAGTAATATCTTAATGCTCTTAATGCCTTTAGGTGCATTATTAATCGCGATTTTTGTATCTCGAAAAGTTTCAAAGGAAGATTTGTTTACAGAATTAAAACAAGGATCGAATGTAGGATATGTTTTTTTCCATCTGTTATTTTCTATTAAAATACATAGTTCCGATCGCTATCATCGTCGTTTTCTTAGATGCAATAGGGCTATCTGGTTGGATTCTAATTTGCTTTAAATAAAAATTACTTCTAGTAAAAACATCAAGGAGGTCAAACAATGAAGGAAATACAAAAATTGTTTCCTAGTATGGACGGGAATATCCTTCAAAGGGAGGAACTATTGTCCTACTTTAAGACGATTTTAACGAAAATAGATGAATTAAAGGATCCTAACAAACTAACGCTAGGCGAAATGCCAGAGTACACAGAGGATTACTATAATTCTATTATTCATAGGGCAGACGTTCCGAAAACGGGAGTTTCTATGGAGGAAGTGATTAAGAAACTTCTAAAATTAGTAGAAGGACATAGGTATGTCAATCAAAACTATGTAGCTAATGCAGCGCCCCTTCCGAATATAGCCAGTATTATCGGGAATTTAGTAATGGTGCTTGTCAATGGGAACAATATTTGGGATGTGGAAGGTTCAGCAGCGGCTACCGCAGAAGTCGAAGTCACAAGCATGCTGTCAAAACTAATCGGATACGATGAAAATCTAAGTTCCGGATATACAACTTGGGGAGGACAAGGGGCTGCCTTCAACTCATTGCGTCTGGCCATTGCCCGTTATGCGCCGGCCTCTAATCAGACGGGAGTACCGGAAAATCTTTATTGCTTCTGTTCAGAGCTATCCCACTACAGTTTGTATAAATCTGTAGAAACAACTGGGATTGGTGTAGAAAACATGATTCGCGTGAAAGTGAATCATGATCATTCCATGAATCTAGAAGACTTAAAAGAAAAAATGGAGCATGTTATTGCAAAAGGTGGCGTTCCGCTTTATATCCTTGCCACAATGGGAACAACCGATACATTTGGGATTGATGACATTGAGGAGATTAAGCGAATAGCGGATGGGCTGGAACGTAAGCACTGCTTAAGTCCAATTTATATCCACGCTGACTCAGCTATGGGGGGTATGTATACCTTCTTTAATGATTACGACTTTGAAAGTAATTCTCTGCAATTTGAAGACAATGTTAATGAGGTATTGAAATCCTATCAAGAGAAGTTTAAACATATCAAGCTTGCAGATAGTATGGTCTTTGATTTCCATAAGTTAGGACAAACACCTTATATTACAAGTTTATTTTTAATTAAAAACAGGGAGAACCTGAAGTACATTGATTTAGATGAAGCAGAAACACCGTATGTTGGGAATCGCGGTTATGGAAGCTATCATACAGGTTATACACTCGAATGCTCGCGAATGGGAAGTGCTTTGGCGATCTATGCTTCATTATTAGCATTTGGTATGGAAGGCTATCAAGAGCTTTTAGCCAACTATATTCGCGTCAATATTGCCTTTAGAGAGAGGCTAACAAAAGAAGTTTCGAATGTAGCGATCACGAATGAGCTTTCCCCGATTACAACATTCCGCTTTTATCCTGAAATGACAAAATGGAATGATGAATTGAACGGGCTTTTAACCGTTGAAGAAATGATGGATATAAATCAATTTAATGACGAATTTGCAGAAGTAATTGGTGCAGAACGAGATACAGTCTTCTTTGGAAATACAAAAAAGCAGCGTCTCGTGGAAGCAGCAAATTCAAACAAGCGAATATCCATATATGCACATAAATTTTTCACGATCTCACCATATTCAACGATAGATGAGGTCGATCGTTATGTTGGATTTCTAAAAGAACACCTAGAATTTTTCATGAAAACAAAAATCATGGCTTTCAATCTAGAATAGAATTATAGGATCTAAAAGCGTTAAAGATATTACACATTCTCATTTAACGGGCGGCATGATGTAACAAGCTTTCCGTGGTTGGGGTCTGATACCTCAAACTTTGTGGTGTATCCGGGCTGGGAAGCTTTTGGTGTGACGGGATTAACCGATAAGATGATGGAGGAGCGACTGGATAGGTATGTTTTGAGTTTGCTAGAATGTATTTAACAATATATCATACCTGTCTTGTCTTCTATAAAAGGACCTTATTAAATTCTTTATGGAGAAACATGTCAATAATGGCTCTCTCCATAATACTCAACTATATTTTCTTCCCGCACACCAAATGTCCGTTTGCTATAATGAATGTAAGGAATTTATTCCATTAAAACGAAGGTGAAATGATGGAAAAAATAAAGTTTTTCAATGGGGACTTTAAAGTAAAATATCGTTCCGAAGAGATTGTTTTGCTGCCGAAAGAATTTCAGCTCCTTCAGTTTTTATATCAAAGCCCATCACGGATTTTTACGAGGGACGAGCTTCTTGACGCGGTTTGGCCAATGGAAGCTCCGACAGATAGGACAGTAGATGATCATATTTACCGGGTTAGGAGAAAGCTGAAACCATTGTCCTCTGTGGTTAGCATCGAAACAGTCAGAGGGTGGGGCTACCGATTGATACTTAGTAAAGAGGCGCATAAGAGTCCATTGTTAAAAGACGAGGAGGTGTCCTCTAATGTGAAAATGCTCTTTCACAAATATCATCTCTACGGCCAGGGAGATGCCTTGAAGCTACTTGAAGAAAATCAGGCTGTGTTCGGCTTTGAACTTGATCTACAGAGTCGTCTATATCTCCATTTCATGAGGGGTGATTTCAAGTGGTTCCTAGAGAAGGAGGAAATCTTCTTCTGGGAAAAATGCTATTACTTTCTTCATATATATTCCTACATCGAAGCAGACAAGAAAAAATGCCTTGATTATTTTTCAAGGGCATTGGCTGCAAAAGAACTGCCAGAACACTATCGTCTCGAAATAAGATTACTGAACCGTTTGTCGTTTTTGATATATACGAAGCAGTTTGACGAAGCGGAAAATCTTCTCCGACAATCAGAAAAAGAGATTCACGAAAAAAATCTGGAAGGTTTTATACCGCTGATTTCCCTTACAGAGCTCTATCTTGCCTTTCTTAGAAGTGATACTGACAGGATTGACAAAAAGATGGTGGAAATGGATAAAATGCTCGTAAAATACCCTTTTTTAAGAGAAAAAGCTATCTTTTATGTTATTAAAGGAATAAAATGCCTTACCGTAGAAAAACAAGCCGAAGCAGAACATTATTTCGATGAAGGATTTGAACTATTCCAGGAAGCTAAATACATCCCAGGCATATTGAGTAGTCTGAATATTATCCTTTTCTTTTTAAAAGAATTTCAAATGAAAAATGACTTATACGCTCGCTACCAAAAAGCATGGAAAAGGTATGCTGAAGAATACAATTTTCCTGAATTGAAGCGCCAAATTAGAAGCCAGCTTGATGTTTATTTGAAATAACTTATTTGGGTAATTTCCTACACTGATTGGAAAATACAAAAAACTCCCATCCTCTGATATTCCTCTGATATTTACTCGTTATGCTGTTTATAGCGGAAATATCATAGGAGGTATCACGAATGGAAAAACATGTATCGATTTGGAGAGATAGAAATTTTATAAAGTTCTTTTCAGCCAATGCACTTTCGAATTTGGGAAATTGGTTTGATTTTGTTGCCGTGCTAATTTTATTCCGGTACACATGGAAGGCGGATCCGATGTTGATTGCTCTCATTCCCGTCATGTATGCCATCCCAAGCATTTTGTTAGGGCAATTTGCTGGCGTGTTTGCAGACCGGAGAGATAAATTGAAAATCCTCGTCCATTCCGATTGGATCCGAGCAGGTTTAACCTTATTGCTTGTTTTTATCCCTGTTCCCATGCTCGCCCTGCTTGTCCTTTTATTCCGCAATACGGTTGGGGTGATAAGTCTGCCAGCGCAGCAAGGATTAATGAGAAGCATTGTCGATGAAGATGACATTATGAAAGCAGTAACTATTAATGGAAGCCTGTTTCAACTGGTAAAGGTGGTTGGTCCACTTATTGGGGGATCTGTAGCAGCTATCTTTTCTCCTGATCTTTCGATTGTTATAAATGCCGTATCTTTCACTCTTTCAGGAATTATCCTCACTCGGATCCATGTAAAAAATCAAAATCCGGAAAGTATGGAGGAAAATGGTGCACCGGAACAGTCAGGTTTTTTCGCTTCATGGAAAGAAGGCTGGGGCATCGTTTTAAAAAGCAGGATCCTTTTGGCAAGCATCATGTTCGGGATTGTGAGTACCCTGACGATTCAGATGATCGATGCCCAGATTGTTACATTGTTCAGCGAGGTGTTTCCTGAAAGACCGGAATTGACAGGCTGGGCAATCTCAGCGATTGGAATCGGTTCCCTCCTAGTTGTCCTGCTTCTGAACAGAATAGAAAGTATCCGGAAGTACGGTTGGTTCTTCGGTACTGGTTGTTTGCTCATTGGCATAATGATCGGAGGATTTGGTTTCATGGCTAATTATCGTTTTATTGTTTTAGCAATTGGTCTTGCTTTTATCGGCGGACTTGGCAATGGGATGACTTTTACTGCAGTAAATTATCTTATTCAAAGGGAACCACCAAAGGAAGCGATTGGAAGGGTTTCTGGGATTTTGGATTCCACATTAAGCATCCTATTTATAGCTGGTCCACTGCTTGGCGGACTTCTGATCAACCAGTTTGGCGTACTGACAGCCTTTAGAATCATTGGTATTGGACTAACCATGATCGGGGTTGTCGGAATCTCCTTACAAAGGGCTATCTGGAAGCAGAACAACCCGGCTGTAGCCTTGAAAGAAACCAAAGGGGATTGTGGAGCAGTATGATGGAATTTGGCCGTTGGAAAAGTCCATTTGTTAGATCATAGAAGTTATCCATTCAGTGTCTATTATAGCTGCAGTGGGTTTTCCTGGCTCCTATAACAGTATTTGAATTCCGCAACTCAAATGTGAAGATTTGTGAACTCGATTATTTGTTTAAAGGGAATCAGAGAAAGATGGAAAAACGTAGCCCCCTTGAGAGACAAGGGGGCTGGATGATGGAGCATAGCGGGCTCGAACCGCTGACCTCTTCGCTGCCAGCGAAGCGCTCTCCCAGCTGAGCTAATGCCCCGTAGAAATTAACCTAACAATTATTTATTCTATCCTATTTTATATGCGTTTTCAAGCAATTAGAAGCATTTCTGCAATAACAGTAACCTAGACTTGTTGCTATAATAGTTCGTACCATTTTGCAAATTTTTTTAGAGAGTAAATATTTGTCTGTTCTTTTTCACAATATATTGATGAGTTATTAGTTTACTAGAAAGGAGGATTCTTACGTTACCAGATAATTACCCATTTGTTGATCCTCGTTATAATTTAGTAAGTAGGGGTTAGCTTCAACGTGGGTTTCTTTAAACGGAATGGGCTGTATCTGGTGAAAATTTCGGGCAATCTATTTTTAATATATATGAAAGAATTGAAGCCACTTGTAAAAAACATAATACTAATACTCTAGTTTTCTGCCTTTTTTCTATCTTTTTGTACCAATTCATTACTCCTCTTTTAGAAGTTCACGTACCATATCTTGTCACGTAAATTCTAAGAGAGGAAGGTTAAGTTAATGTTTGGTCTTTCTATTATTCAACTAGTTCGTCGTAGGGGGGATAAACTCGATAAAAATATAAGAAGAGAATTGATCCGGCTTTATCACCCCTTTCGTTCGCTGCCATGTTTCTTGCACCGTCCTTTGGATTATGTGAGGAAAAAGACAAAAAGCTTATCTGTAGTTATTGAATTTCAGCCTGATTATTTTGAACACGGTCTAAATGATGTAAAGAAGGCAAAATGTAAAATCCATCATCAGCACCCCACAATTTCCTGTTGTTCTACTAAATTATCAATTAAAAAAATAGAACATTTACTTGAAAACTGTAATCACATCAAAAAGGTTTATTATGACAGGAAAATCACAACTTTGCTTGATGTAGCTTCACCAACGATTAATTCTGATCAGTTGAAAAAGTCTGGGTATACAGGGAAGGATGTAACCATTGCAGTCGTTGATACAGGTATATATCCGCACAATGATTTAGAAGGACGCATCATAGGATTTAAAGATTTCGTTCAAAACAAATCCGAACCATACGATGATAATGGACATGGTACCCATTGTGCAGGGGATGCAGCGAGTGATGGAGCAGCATCAAATGGATTGTACCAAGGACCAGCGTCTGATGCTAGCTTAGTTGGAGTTAAGGTATTAAATAAAATGGGGTCTGGTTCACTTTCCACGGTGATTGCAGGAATTGATTGGTGTATTCAAAATCAATCACAGTATAATATTAACGTTCTCTCATTATCTCTTGGCTCTGATGCACAAGAATCCGCTGAAGATGATCCTGTTGTAAAAGCTGTCGAGGAGGCATGGAATAATGGAATTGTTGTTTGTGTTGCAGCAGGTAACTCGGGACCTTCTTCGGAAACGATTGCAAGTCCTGGGATAAGCCCTAAAGTTATTACGGTAGGTGCCGCTAACGATAAGAACACAGCTGATCGCTCAGATGATATAGTAGCAAATTTCTCAAGCCGTGGCCCAACAATTGATGGATTAATGAAACCAGATCTGTTAACACCAGGTGCAAATATTATATCTTTACGTTCCCCAAGATCCTATCTCGATAAAACAAATGCAGGAGCACGTGTCGATTCAAACTATTTCTCTTTATCAGGAACCTCAATGGCAACACCAATATGTGCTGGTGTAGTTGCACAACTTCTTCAAAATAATTCAAATCTAACCCCGGATCAAGTTAAGGAACAGCTCATTAATGCGTGTGAAGATATAGGACAACCTCCCAATGTTCAAGGAAATGGCTATCTAGACGCCGCTCAATTAATTGAAGGATAATGGAATTTTTTAAATGAAATGGGGAAGTTTCAGAATTGCACTTTGCAATCATCTGGGACTTCTTTTTTGTTAGAAATAATGAAAAAGCAAATTGCTGCATTAAGATATGCAATTTTCAAACATTTACAGCGGTAGGGCATTTCGGTTATATTAATAGTGAATATAATTTTTAGGTATAATGTAGCATTGTCGCGAAAAGAGGGATAAAAAATGAAAGAACATAACGATGATTATCGCTATAAAATCGCCAACAGGGAAGCGTTAATTGGTGTTGGACTTGCTATTTTTAATTTTATTTGGTGGTTCGGATTTGCCTATGGACTTGGAGGGAAAGGCCCAGCTGAGTATTCGTATGTCTTCGGATTGCCGGCCTGGTTTTTCTATAGCTGTGTACTCGGATTTGTTGTGATGGCAGTACTTGTAACAATTGTGGTTAAAAAGTGGTTTGTTGCTATTCCATTTGATGAAGAAGGAGAAAGTAAATGAACGTGCAGGCGTTAGTTCCGTTAATTGGTCTGTTGGTAATCATTTTTGTCGTTGGTGTATGGGCTGGGAAGTCCTTAAAAACTTCGAACACGTTTTTGCAGGAGTACTTTCTCGGTAATCGTAATCTTGGCGGTTTTGTTTTGGCGATGACGATGACAGCTACATACGGCAGTGCTAGTAGTTTTATAGGCGGACCTGGCACAGCCTATACAGAGGGCCTTGGTTGGGTATTACTGGCGATGACGCAAGTAGTAACAGGGTATTTTGTCTTAATGGTACTTGGTAAAAAATTTGCCATCATGACCCGTAAATATCGGGCAGTAACGATGGTTGACTTTTTAAAAGAACGCTATCAATCGAAATGGGTTGTCTTGTTATCCGCTATTAGCATCATTATATTTTTATTTTCTGCGATGGCGGCTCAGTGGATTGGTGGTGCACGGTTAATTGAATCATTGCTAGGCATACCCTATACGAGTGCGTTATTTATTTTTGCTTTGTCTGTATTAATTTATGTAACAATTGGCGGATTTAAAGCTGTTGCGTTAACTGACGCGATTCAAGGGGTTATCATGTTAGTTGGGACACTCGTTTTGTTGATTGCAACTGTTATCGCTGGAGGCGGGGTATCGTCGATCATAACAGATTTAAGTACAGAGAACCCAAATTTAATCACGCCGTTTGGAGCGGATGGAAGTTTGACACCAACATATGTATCATCATTTTGGATACTCGTTGGTGTCGGGGTAGTGGCACTTCCGCAAATAGCTGTCCGAGCAATGTCTTATAAAAATGCACGATCCATGCATCGCGCAATTATTATTGGAACCATTGTCGTTGGCTTTATCATGCTGAACATGCATTTAATTGGTGTGTTCGCTAGGCCGATTTTACCTGGCATCGAGGTTGGCGATAAAGTAATGCCACTCATTGCGTTGGAAGTTTTGCCAAACTGGCTTGCGGGTGTCGTTTTGGCAGCACCAATGGCCGCAATTATGTCAACAGTGGACTCACTGTTACTATTAGTCAGTTCAGCAATTGTAAAAGATTTATATTTAAATTATATTCAACCAGAAGCATCACATCGAAGGATCAAACGTTTAAGTATGGGTATTACTGCTGTTTTGGGCATTATTGTTTTCTGCATGGCTTTAGATCCTCCTGATTTAATTATATGGTTAAATTTATTTGCTTTTGGAGGTCTGGAAGCAGCATTTATTTGGCCAATTGTTATGGGGCTATATTGGAGTAAGGGGAATAAATATGGCGCAATTTCTTCCATGGTAACTGGAATCGTATTATATATTCTATCGGACACTTTCTATCCAAAACCATTTGGACTACACTCGGTTGTACTTCCAATTGTCATATCATTCATATCTTATGTCATTGTAAGCATGGCAACACAAAAAAGGATGATCGAGGAAGTCGGCTAGAAGGGCATATCCAAAAAGCGTTCTCATAGGTTGGTGAGAACGCTTTTTGAAAATGTCTATACAATAAAGTAAACGATAATGGATAAACATACTGATGTAATTCCCATTGCTAACAGTGGCTTCAGGGCCTTTGTACGTAAATCTTTAAGGCTTACATTTAGTCCAAGCCCAACCATGGCAGCGGTTAATAGCCAAGTTGTAATGCTGAAAACGACATTCATAACATCATCGGATACTGGAATCGAGTGACCAAAAACATAGCTCCCCAAAATACTTAAGATAATAAAACCAACTAAAAACCATGGAAATTCAATTTTAGCATCCGTCTGTTCGGTGCCTTTGTTTTTTCGCTTCATAATATAAATAAAAATAAAACATAATGGGACAAGCAGGAATACACGGCCTAGTTTTGCAAGTAGGGCAATTGCTAACGCATCCTCACCACCAGGGGCAGCTGCGAGTGCGACATGGGCAACTTCATGTAAACTAGAACCAGACCATACCCCATAGTCGATCGCGGATAATGGCAAAAATGGTCTTAAGATGGTATACCCAATGGCAAATATTGTTCCCATTAGCGCAATAATGCCAACCCCTATTGCCGTATCTTCATCTTTTGACTTAACAATCGGTGCAACGGCTGCGATTGCTGCTGCACCACAAACCCCTGTTCCAACACCAAGTAACAGTGAAATCATTTTGTTCGCCTTTAGAATTTTTGCTAACCAAATGGTCAAACAGATAGCAAAAATAATTACACCAGCGTCTCGAACAAGTAATCCTAAGCCATCATGGAGAACGGTATCGATGTTTAATTTTAGGCCATATAAAATAATTGCTGCTCGTAGTAAGCGTTTTGATGAAAAGGCAATCCCTGCTCGAATTGCCTCGGGATAGCCAAAGAACTGGCGATAAATAACAGCGATGATAATGGCGCATGCCAATTGTCCAACACGATCAAATCCGGGTAACATTGCTAATAGATATCCTAGTAATGCAATAAAAAAAGTAAATGCAACTCCACCAAGCCATTTTCCAGTTGCGGAAGAACTTAAGGATTTTGTTGTATTTTCTAACGTCATTGCGACACCTCCTATCCTTAGATTAATGTATTTTTTTATATAAGGAAAATAAATCATTATAATAGTGATAATAAGTAAAGTGATATAATAATTGGAAAAGGCGGTATTGGAATGGATCAGCATTTACAAGTATTTATAACAGTTGCAGAAAAGAAGAACTTCTCCAGAGCTGCCGAAGAACTTCACATGACACAACCTGCTGTCAGTCAGTATATACGTACATTTGAGGACAATATTGGTACAAGACTCTTAGAAAGAACGAATAAATACGTCCGTTTAAATAAAGCAGGGGAAATTGTTTATCATCATGCTAAGGAGATCCTTGGCCTTTATACAAACATGCAACACCTTGTCGACGATTTAGTGAATAAAGCAAATGGTCCGCTTTCAATTGGTGCAAGCTATACTTTTGGAGAATACATACTACCACGTATTATTGCTAAATTACTGGAAACTTATCCAGAAATTCAGCCTGCGGTTACAATTGGTAATACGTCAGAAATTGCTGATTTAGTATCGAGTCACCAGTTAGACGTGGGGATTGTTGAAGGTCATTTTAAAGGTCAAGAATTAACTGTGGAGGAATTTGCTGAGGATTATATGGTAGTCGTTGCTTCCGCAAATAATAAGCTGACACACAAGGAATATGTAACAATAAAGGATTTGGAACATCAAACGTGGATTGTTCGCGAAAACGGTTCTGGGACAAGGGAAGCAACTGAAAAAATGTTTTGCCATTTTGATTTTTTTCCAGCTAAGCGAATGAATTTTGGCAGTACCCAGCCAATTAAAGAAGCAGTAGAATCTGGGCTAGGGGTTAGTCTATTATCGCAATGGGCAATCCAAAAAGAACTACGAAATGGGGATTTGAAACTAATACAAATGGAGGAATTGCCGTTTTCAAGACAATTTTCATTCATCACAAAATCCCCCTTTCAGACAAAGGCTTTAGAAGTGTTTATCGGATTATTACGTCATGATAAGATGTTGACTACGTTTATTGGTCATTAATAACAAAAGCGGCAGCACTGGAACTTGACGTGGCTCATTATGCCGAAAGCAAATTAGAGCGAAATTTTATAATTTACCTTGTAAAAAAAGCTCTCCCACAATAATTGTGGGAGAGACTTTATAGTAGGCATACTCAAAATAATTCGATCACCTTAATTATTTGTTTCCAATCGCTCGTTAGCAAACTGGACAAAATAATCCAATGAATTCGGATTGGCTAATGAACCCTTATTTACTACATGATCAACTGATTTACCCATTAGTATTTTTTTGATTGGAATTTCAAGCTTTTTCCCATTCAAAGTTTTTGGAATATCAGGAACCTGATATATAGCTGTTGGGACATGCCGTGGTGAGCATTGTTCTTTTATTTGCTTTTTTATGGATTGTTTAATTTCCTCTGTTAATTCTTTTTCATTTTTCATTAGAACAAATAATGGTACAAATGAATTCCCATTACGATCAGGAATATCAACTATCAAACTATCAGCTACTTGTTGTACCTGATCGACTGCTCGGTAAATTTCACTCGTGCCAATTCGGACACCACCACGATTGATTGTTGCATCTGATCGGCCGTAAATCACACATGTATGACGATCAGTTATTTTTAGATAATCCCCATGTCGCCAGATTCCCGGAAATTCATCAAAATAACTATCGTGCAGGCGGCTACCATCATGGTCATTCCAAAAGTAGATCGGCATCGAAGGGAATGGCTCCGTTAGCACGAGTTCGCCAACTTCTTCTATTTGGGCCTCGGCGTTATCGTTGAAGCTTTCAATTTTCGCACCAAGTCCACGACATTGTAATTCTCCTGCGTAAACCGGCAAGATTGGTGCCCCCAGAATAAATGCTGTACATACATCAGTTCCGCCGCTTGAAGATGCAATCAAAAGGTCTTCTTTAACGTTGTCATAACACCATTGGAATCCTTCCGGTGGTAGTGGGGATCCGGTTGAACTAATGTTTTTCAAGTTACTTAGATCAAAGTCTTCTCCGGGTGTGACTTCATCTTTCATACATCCTGTAATAAAGCTTGCACTTGTACCAAAAACAGTCATTTTTGTTTGTTCAGCAAACTTCCAAAGCATGTTTTTGTCTGGATATCCGGGATTTCCGTCGTACAAAATAATGGTACTCCCTGTTAGAAGCCCACCAACAAGGAAATTCCACATCATCCATCCGGTTGTGGTAAACCAGAAGAAACGATCATTCTCACTCAAGTCAACATGGAACGTTAGCGCTTTTAAATGTTCAAGCAAAATCCCACCCTGACTTTGTACAATCGGCTTAGGTTTCCCTGTCGTTCCTGAAGAAAATAGTACCCAGAGTGGATCATTGAACGGTACGTGTTCATAAGTAAGATTTAACGGCTCGGAATTAGTCGTTGCCTTATTCCATAATGTAACATTTTTAAGCCGGCTACAATCCGGACTTTCATTTAAATAGGGTATCACAATTGTTGCCTCTAGCGTTGGCAGTTCTGCTTGGATATTTTCTACAACCGCTAATCGATCAAAATTTTTGCCTCCAAACCGGTATCCATCAACGGTAATCATTACTTTTGGTTCAATCTGCTTAAAACGATCAATTACACTCTGCGTACCGAATTCGGGCGATGCACTGGACCAAATAGCTCCTAAACTAGCAGTGGCAAGAAATGCGACAACAGATTCATAGATATTGGACACATATGCCACAACACGATCACCTTTTTGTACACCCAGTTTCGTCAATGTTTGTTGAAGTGCAGCTGTTTCCTGATATAGTTGGTTCCATGTAATTTCAGAGGTTGCCCTTATCTCTGAGGAATGAATAATTGCTGGTTTATTATTGATAAAATTTCTAAAAACGTGTTCCGTATAATTGATCGTTGCTCCTGGAAACCATTTAGTACCGGGCATGTTATGTGATGTTAGAACTGCCTCGAATGGCTTTTCTGATTGGATATCAAAATACTCCCAAATAGATTTCCAAAATAATTCGAGTTCGTCAACTGACCAATTCCATAGAGAATGATAATCCGCAAAGTCCAGGTTTTTATGTTGTTTTAGCCATTTCATGTAAGCATAAATATTTGACGCCTCTTTTTGTTCATCATTGGGTTCCCATAGTAATGTTCCCTCTTTAATGTTTCCCATCCAATCCCTCCTGCATTCACGTACGATTATCACTATTATATGAAACCGCTTTCCACATGTAAAGTAACGGAATCTACGTAGATTTCACATGTAAAAGGACAAATCCCACTTAAGGTATTAGAAGGAATTGCCCTTATGTTGATCCCTAAAACTCGTGCAAATAGTTGTAAATCAATGGTTTTAAGTAACGTTCTACTTCCGTTTCCTTCTTACTATACAGTGTAACAAATAAGTGGATTAGATTGCAGTCATAGG
The DNA here is from genome assembly GCF_054048505.1 of Virgibacillus sp. FSP13. Classification (NCBI taxonomy): domain Bacteria; kingdom Bacillati; phylum Bacillota; class Bacilli; order Caryophanales; family Bacillaceae; genus Virgibacillus; species Virgibacillus sp. FSP13. The sequence continues at coordinate 77,416 of NZ_JBSVKG010000012.1, forward strand.
AATTATAGATTAACCGTTATTGATTGTATTGGGCGTATTTGATGAATGTCTTCTCATCTTCTATCAATCCACATGTCCCACATTGAACTCTATAGTTTGGTCCATTATAGGCGACATGAAATACTTCTAAGCCACCATCTGTGTAGTCATTCATTACCTCTCCGGTTTGTGCGTCCAGTTTTACTGGCTTTGCTACTTGTTCGATGATATTAAAGCGCGAACGATTCGTTTTACAATTTGGACATCGATAGGCTTCTCCCATACAAACACCTCCATATTTAGTTTGTTCTATATTGGAAAAGGTATACAAGGGAATAATGTAGTAGTGTGATGAAACAAGAATTGCCCGAAGCAAAACATCGGCGGGAGAACAGAAACATCGGCGCGAGAGCGAAAACATCGGCGTGAGAGCGAAAACATCGTCCCGAGGGCAGAAACATCGGCGCGAGAGCGAAAACATCGTCCCGAGGGCAGAAACATCGGCGGGAGAACAGAAACATCGGCTCGAGAGCGAAAACATCGGCGCGAGAGCGAAAACATCGTCACGAGAGCAAAAACATCGGCGGGAGAACAGAAACATCGGCTCGAGAGCGAAAACATCGTCCCGAGAATAGAAACATCCGCCCGAGAGCAAAAACATCGGAGGGAGAACAGAAACATCCGCCCGAGAACGAAAATATCGTCCCAAGAGCGAAAACATCAGCCCGAGAACATCAACATCAACCAAAAAGTGGCCAAGTATGGATTTACCATATTTGGCCACAACATAATTAGCTTCTTTTTACACGATTACTTGCTGCCTTACTTCTAGCTTGTGCTTTTTTATCTTCTTCATCCGCAAATTCTTCGGCAAATTCTACATCTATTCCATCGGACAATTGATTCTTTGGTGTTTGTGCCAGGTAATTATTTTTTCTTGATTTATGCTCATCTCTTCCCATGCCTTACACCCCTTATGAAATATAGAATTTACAATTATAGCTTGCGTACATTTCAGGTTAATCATACAAACAATTTAGGTTTGCAAGAAATTGACAGGTTCACGAAACAAATTTACAATTAATCCATGTGAGCGCTTTTCGGGGCATTGCCAACGGAGAGCTATTTTTTGTTGGAGAAGGGATTAGAACAAGATGAGTAAACAGCAAAATGTTAAACAAGTGATTTACGATTATGCAAAGGTAATTATTGGTGCCACCCTTGTTGCACTATCCTATAACATATTTTTATTACCATCAAAGCTTGCTGCAGGAGGTATCTCGGGTGTAAGTACCATTCTTTATGAAATGTATGATTTAAGTCCAGCATATACACAGTTCCTGATAAATATACCGATATTCATTATTGGGTGGCTAACATTAGGAAAGGATTTTAGTGGGAAAACGCTAGTGGGTACGTTTTGGGTGCCGTTCGTAATATTTCTTAGTGCGGATTTTCCGTACACGATTACAAATCCATTGCTAGGTACGATATATGGTGGGATTATACTTGGGATTGGCCTTGGGATTGTCTACAAAGGCAATGGTTCAACTGGTGGAACAGCAGCCATTGCTCAGATTGTCAAGAAATTCACGGGCTTATCAAGTGGTTACTCCCAATTAATTGTGGACGGGATAGTCGTTGTCTCCTCCATCATTGTATTTAATTTGGAGCTTACGTTATTCGCGCTAATGTGCATATATATAACGAGTAAAGTAATTGATATGGTGCAATTACAAACGTCATCAACAAAGTTAATTTTAATTATTACGGAGGAAGAAGAAAAGATCCAATCGATTATTCGTGATGGGATTGACCGAGGATTAACCAAAGTCCGGTCGGTAGGAGGATATTCGAATAAAAGCAAATCGATGATATTATGTGTTGCGGAACAGACAGAGGCAGTTTATTTAAAACGCGTTCTACAACAGGAAGCGCCGACATCATTTGTTGTGTTTATTAATGCCTCTGAAATTCTTGGTCGTGGTTTCTCATTAGATAAATATTATGGGCAAAAATTGTAATAAGTTGGGGGAACGAAGAAAATAATAGTCGTTCCCCTAAATAGTGTTACTTGCGGTCTCCCCCTAATAGTCCATATAGTCCTCCAGCAATGCTCCCTTCCCCTTTAGAGCCACCTCTTTCCGGCATTGCGGCAAATACACGGCTTGCAAGTCGGCTAAATGGAAGAGACTGGATCCATACTTCTCCAGGCCCACGCAATGTAGCGAAAAAAAGCCCCTCGCCACCAAATAATGCTGTTTTAACGCCACCGATGTATTCGATGTTATAGTCCACATTACCAGTCATAGCGACAAGACAACCGGTATCAATCTTCAATACTTCCCCGGGTTCAAGTACTTTCTTATGAATGGTTCCTCCAGCATGTACAAAGGCCATTCCATCTCCTTCAAGTTTTTGCATAATAAATCCTTCACCACCAAAGAATCCCGTACCTATTTTACGTTGGAACTCAACACCGACAGCCACTCCTTTTGCCGCCGCTAAAAATGCATCTTTTTGACAAATTAATTTTCCATTTAACTCGCTTAAATCCATGGGAATAATTTTGCCTGGATAAGGGGAAGCAAAAGAAACGTGCTTTTTCCCAGCGCCCTCATTCGTAAAAGTGGTCATGAATAGACTTTCTCCGGTAATAACCCGTTTTCCAGCGCCAAGTAGTTTTCCCATTAATCCGCTTCCCTGGTTTTTAGATCCATCGCCAAAAATCGTTTCCATACGGATTTGCTCGTCCATCATCATTAAGCTTCCTGCCTCTGCAATAACTGTTTCTTGTGGGTCAAGTTCGACCTCAACAAATTGCATATCATCACCATGTAGTTTGTAATCAATGTCGTGGTTATTCATTTTTCCATCCCCTTTTTTCTTGATAATAGATGATACGGTTCAAAATTATTTCGGATTCAATTTTTTGTTATATTTCCTTCAAATAATTTTTTAAAAAACTTCATATACTAGTAGTTAAGAACATAATTCATTGTTATTTTACTTAGGAGGTAGTTACATGCCACTCAACATAACGCAAAAGTTAATTAAGGATCACCTTGTTTCGGGAGAGATGACACCTGGGGCGGAAATTGGTCTTAAAATTGATCAAACATTAACACAAGATGCAACAGGGACATTGGTTATGCTTGAATTGGAAGCGATGGAATTAGATCGTGCAAAAACAGAAGCATCTGCACAATATGTTGATCACAATCTTATTCAAGTGGATAGTAAAAATCCGGATGATCATTTGTTTCTACAAAGTGCAACAAGGCGATTTGGCATCCATTATAGCCGTCCGGGTAATGGTGTAAGTCACCCGGTTCACATGCAACGACTAGCTAGGCCAGGTAAGACATTGCTTGGGTCAGATAGTCACACTTGTGCGAATGGCTGTATGGGAATGCTGGCGATGGGGGCTGGTGGAATAGATGTTGCATTAGCCATTGCTGGTGAACCGTTTTACGTAAAAATGCCAAAAGTGTGGGGCGTTAAGCTAACGGGTGAATTGCCTGATTGGGTAAGTGCAAAAGATGTTATTTTGGAAATGCTTCGCCGTCATGATGTGAAAGGTGGGGTTGGTCGAGTTATTGAATACTATGGCCCGGGCGTTGAGACATTAAGTGCTATGGACCGACATGTAATTGCAAACATGGGCGCTGAATTAGGTGCGACTGGAACTGTTTTTCCGTCTGATAAAGAAATAAAACGGTTTTTAAAAGAACAGGACAGGGAAGATGACTGGATCGAACTTGTTGCCGATAAGGATGCAACATATGATATTCATGAAGAAATTAATCTTGCTGAAGTTGAACCATTAATTGCAAAACCTTCAAGCCCAGGAAATGTAGTACCTGTAGCCGAACTTGCTGGAACTCCTATCTATCAATCCTATATAGGCTCATCAGCAAATCCAGGCTTTCGTGACTTTGCGGTAGCGGCTGAGATGGTTAATGACAGGCACATAGCTGATGGAATTTCGTTTGATATAAACCCAACTTCACGACAAATGTTGACCGACTTAGTAAAAGAAAGTCACATTGCAAGCTTGCTTCAATCAGGCGCACGATTACATCAGGCAGGTTGTAACGGATGTATTGGAATGGGGCAGGCTCCGGCAACTGGCAGAAATAGTTTACGGACAACGCCAAGAAACTTTCCGGGACGATCGGGTACAAAAGAGGATAGTGTATTTTTATGCGGCCCAGAAACTGCTGCAGCTTCTGCGTTAAAGGGGGAAATCACGGACCCAAGAACGCTGGATTTCAAGTATCCGAAAGTAAAGGATCCGAGTAAGCCAACCGTTGATGTAAATTTATTAGATGAACCAATACCATTTGAAGAAGCGAAAAAAGTTGAATTACACAAAGGACCTAACATTGCTTCCATACCAAAAATGGATGGACTTCCGGATAATTTGGAACTGCCAATTCTGTTAAAAATGGGTGACAATATTTCGACTGATGAAATCCTTGCTGGCGGGGCTCGTGTTTTACCGTTTCGAAGTAATTTACCGGAAATAAGTAAATTTACATTTGAGATTATTGATGAGACATATTATAAGCGTGGAAAAGAGACAGTTGATAAAGGTGGGCATGCAGTCATTGGCGGATTTAACTATGGGCAAGGTTCTAGTCGCGAACATGCAGCACTGGCACCAAGGTATCTTGGTTTACGTGTTGCATTAGTAAAGGATTTTGCACGTATCCATTGGCAAAACCTTGTTAACTTTGGCGTATTGCCACTTACCTTTGTAAATGAAGAAGACTATGACAAATTAAGCCAAGGGGATGTTCTAGAACTTTCAGGACTGAAAAACAAAATAGCTCAAGGCAATGAATTTGAAGTTAACGTAAAAGGAAAGGATCAACAAATTAAAGTCAAACATACGTTGTCTGAACGTCAAGTTGAGATAATGTTAAAAGGTGGAATAATTAATTGGGCTAAGGACCGTCAGCAGTTAACTTAGAAAAGGAGGAAATAACAAACATGGTAGATCGCAAAAATACATGCAGAGCTTGTGAAGGAACAGGGATGTTAGCAGATGATGAAGGATGGCAATATAATTGTAGTGTTTGTGGAGGAGATGGAATCCTTAGTCAAGATGATGCATCAAAGGGTGCCAGACTAATGTCGACCGATGAAAATAACCGATTGCTGGACTAGGACACTAGGACAGAAAAAGATAAACAAAGAAGTAATCAATCGGAGAACTCTCCAATGATTACTTCTTTTTGGTTTTATTTTTCATTTAGTTCGGATTCGTCTGTCTGTTGTTGATCCGTTTCAGTCTCAGTCCCATCCTCAGGTTGTGTTGCATTTTTACCATACATATACTCCGAAGAATCGACGGGTTCCCAATCATCATTTGGTGTGTAGAATCTTAATAAATCACCAAACAGTAGTTTATCTGAAAGCTTCAATTCATGTTGGACTTGTTCATTTTGTTCTTTCATTTCTTCTGTTTTTTCCATTTTCTCTCCAGTGTCATTTGCGTAGTAAGTTCCTGATAATTTACTATACTCTGGTGTAATAAAGTCACCATTGCGGAACGTTACAAAGTCTTTGTGATCTTTTGAAAACAGGTCTGTACCAAATTGGATATAATCTTGAGCATCAATTCCTACTAGGTGAAGTAACGTTGGCATTACATCAATTTCTCCTGAATATTCATGATTGATACCTTGCCCTTTAACACCAGGAACTTTAATCATAAATGGTACACGTTGAAGCTGAGCACTCTTGAATGGTGTAATTTCTTCACCAGTAATTTGTTTCATTGCTTTGTTGTGATTTTCCGAAATACCGTAATGGTCTCCGTAAATCATAATAACAGAGTCTTTGTATAATCCTGATTCTTTTAGATCGTTAAAGAACTGTTCTAATGATTCATCCAAATAACGAGCTGTTTGGAAATACCTATCAACAGAAGGATCGCCAGTTTCTGCAGGTTCTATGGAAGTTTCGTCTGAATCAATTAAATAAGGATGATGGTTCGTTAGTGTTATCAAATGTGAATAAAATGGTTGTTCTAATGATTCAAGCATTGGCATTGACTCTTTAAAGAATGGCTTATCCTTCAAACCATAATTAATTACCTTGTCTTCACTCATGTCATAATAACTGGAATCAAAGAATTTATCGATACCAAATTGTTTGTAAATTTCATCACGATTCCAAAACGATTTATTATCACCATGGAATACTGCTGATGTGTAACTTTGTTGTTGTTTTAGTATTGCTGGAAGTGCTTGATACGTATTGTTACTTTTCGTTACGAAAGCAGCCCCTTGTGGTAATCCATAAATTGAATTATCCAAAATAAATTCTGCATCAGCTGTTTTTCCCTGTTCTGTTTGGTGGAAGAAATTGTCAAAGTACGTAAAGTTTTTACTTTGGTCATGAACCAATGAATTAAGAAATGGTGTTACTTCTTCACCATGTAATTTGTAATCGATCAAAAACGATTGAAATGATTCTAAATGAATTTTAATAATGTTCTTTCCTTTAGCAACACCGAAAAGTTCTTGATTTGGTTCAGCATATTTATTTTTTGTATAATTTTCCACTTCGGTAATATCGCTACTGTCTGCAAATACGCGTTGGGTTGATGAATGGATGCTTTGTGCCGCATCATACAATGCAAAATTGTATGAACCCAAATATTTTACTATATAGTTTCTGTCAAACGTTCTTTTTAACAATTGTGGCCGGTCAATTTCTGCTAAGCCTAAGTTTACTGTAAAGACGATTACGCCAACTGCCATAACGATTAACGGCTTTCTAACAGGCATGCGATTTATCGACCAGCTATGTCTGCTCCAAGCGAATAATGCAATTAGGATGATAACATCTAAAAAGTAAAATACATCATACCATTCTGCTAAACTAGCAATACTACCACCTAAACTTCCGAAGTTGTCTGTTTGTGTCAATGTTGGTAGTGTTATATAATCGTTGTTAAAGCGATAATATACAACATTGGCATAAAGTAGAAAGCTCATTAGAAAGTCGATAATAATTGTCCATATTCCCGCTCTTTTTCCTTTAGCAAATAGGGCGATACCTAGGAAAATTAATGCGGAACTTAATGGATTAATAAATAATAGAAATTGTTGTAAACCATTTTGTATATCTAAATTAAATTCAAACTCATATATTAAATAAGATTTTATCCATAGTAAAATAACCGCAACAAAAAAGAACCCCATTTTGGATGAAGGTATATTCTTCATTGTTTTTTCACCTCAAATTTTATTATTAATAATTTATAGCCTCATTCACGGTATTTTAAACCAATTTGAGGATTAATGCAAGTGCTATACAAAAGTTACCAAAAGGTTATAACAGTGGTAAAAAAACACTACCTGCCAATAGTAATTGACAGGTAGCTTGAAAAACATTAATGCGGCATTTGTCCTTGAACAGGTGCAAAACTATTTTGGAATGTCTGCATATCTTGTTGCTGAAGTTGTGGCACTTGATAATATTGATGTTTATTCTGATACAAAAATACTTCATAGGCCATTTCAATCATATTTGGAATGCTATCAGCAAAAATACGTCTTAGGACGGGATTGGTCATTTCCAATGCTGTCATAGTAAATGCAGATGCAGTTGATTTCAGTGACCCCAGCATAAAACCAGATATGCATTCATCATTCAACTCATTGACAGACTGACTTGGTGACTTTGGTGCTGATGGTTGCATTCCATATACAACATTATTGTTCTGCTGCATCTCGTAGGACTGTGTTTTTACTGTTGGATCTTGACCCGTTTTAAATGTTTCCACAATTGTATTATATAGCTGTGTACAAAATGCACGATGTCGTTGCGCCATTGCCATTAACTCTTGATCTTGGATGTGTTGTTCATATAATAGGTATTGTTCAAGTCCGCCTGTTAAAGTCGATAACGCTTCATGTGCATCAAACATATCATGTCCACCGTAATCCTGTTGTGATGGCATTTGTGGTGAACTTTGCAGGTTTTGTTGTTGGTTTTGATTTTGATTTAACACGAAAAAACCTCCTAAAAATTTGATCAGCGTTATTTTTTACTCTTACAGTGGAAATTATTCATAGGCAAGAGTCAAGGCAACCCTGCATTAATATTGATCAAATGTTTGATTAAGAACTAATTACTTCTTTAAAACCCTCTACTTTTTGGATTGTTTCGTCCGTTAATTGCTTGACCATAACTACATTAGGTCTATCTTTTTTGGCTTCTGCTATAAGAGGATAGAGGCTTCTTTCAATGTCCTCATAAAATTCTGGGTATTTTTCCTCTATCCTTTTTTCAATTTGATCCCAGTTTTCTTCTATTTTTTTACCGATCGCTTGAATATCTGTTGTGCTATCTGGTGATTGTTCTGTTTGGTTTTTCAGTTCTTCCAAAGTGGCTAAAACTTTATCGATGCTGCTGTTTATCTCAGAAGAAATGCTTGCACTTGTCTGGATGTAGTCCTCGGTGTTATTTTTATTGATTTGATCCTGATTTCTTTCTGACTGCTCATCACCGTTTGAAGCACATCCGGTTGTAATGATAAGTAAAGAAGCAAATGTACAATAGAAAAACTTTTTCATTTTGATCCTCCTATGTATAACTAATTGGGTTATTTTCCTTAGTATGTTAACTATGGGAAATTTTATACACATTTTTAGACCAAGGTGTAATAATGGCGAATAGTTTAACCATCGGAATAAATTGTTGTATAATTATCAAAAAACAGATGATTTTAAGGGAGCGATTTAATGAACGATCAAAAACCTATTCAAATTGACGAACGCATTTTCTTGATTGATGGTTTTGACTTAGGTGTTTCGAAACGTACGGGTACATATGTTATTGATGATGACATATTGACATTAGTAGAAACAGGGCCAAGTCCATCGATAAAGCATATTAAAAAGGGATTGGAAATGCTTGGGTTTTCGTTAGATCAGGTTAAATATATAATCGTGACACATATTCATTTGGATCATGCTGGTGGCGCTGGTTTAATGATCAAAGAATGCCCAAATGCAAGTATAGTTGTTCATCCGAAAGGGGCGCGGCATCTCGCTGATCCAAAACGATTAATCGCTGGTGCGCGCGAAGTTTATGGAGATAGCTTTGAGAAGTTTTTTGAACCCATTGTACCTGTACCAAAGGATAGATTGCTGGTTAGGGGGGAAGGTGACACTCTAAAAATTGGCCCGGAATGTACGTTAACATTTTTTGATACTCCTGGTCATGCTAAACATCATTTTAGTATTTATGACCCCATCAGTAATGGGATTTTTACCGGTGATACAGTTGGCATCCGGTATGAACAATTAATCCGTGATGGTGTTGATTTATTTTTGCCTTCTACATCGCCAAATCAATTTGACCCTGTTGCAATGCGTAATGCGATAGAGCTTATACAAAAAATGGGTGTTGACAGGATTTATTATGGCCACTTTGGTATGACGGAGAAGGTGAATGATGCGTTAAGGCAAGCTTCAGAATGGCTTACCATTTTCGAACATGAAGGGGAAGAGGTCTTTCGGCAAGGAAAAGGATATCAAGAACTTGCCAAAAGAATGCTGCAACGTGTAAAGAATCATTTGCAAATGTTACATGTAGATGACAGCCATGATGTTTATGAATTACTAGGTGTTGATATGCAAGTTAGTGCACTGGGTATAATAGATTATTTTCAAAAAGAAAAATAAGTAGGAGGCTATTTATCGATAATAGTACTCAAACGAAAAAGTGATGTATTCTATTTCTTAAGAATTCGTTGCTTTTTTATTTGCAAAAAATATTTTTATTTTTTTCTAAATTGTCTTGATGTTAATGTACAAACGATGTAAGCGCATCCAATTATTTCTGATTTATCAAAAGTATCAAAAAAATGAAAAATACATGTTGACCCTTTTGATAAAACGTTGTATGATAATTCGCAATATCATTATTCAAGCGATAACAATATATTGAACGTGATGACGGGAATAAAGGTTTAAGTATTTTGTATTCACAGAGATCTAGGGTTGCTGGAAGCCTAGAAATACATCTTATTCCGACATCTTCCCTGAGTGCTAAGTTGAACAGAGTTTTGGCAAATTCTAATTAGGCTTAGCCAGGTGCCCCTAGTGCACCTGTTATCAAAGCAGGCTGATTACAGCCTCGTAAGGCAGTATTCGTAAGGATGCTGCAAACCTGGGTGGTACCGTGAAAAAGAAGGCTCTTTTCACCCCAAAAAATTCTGAACATGTGAGGATTTTTGGGTGTGAGAAGGGCCTTTTTAATTTATAGATGCTAAGGAGGTATGGTGTAAGTGAAAACGGAGGTAAAGCATGAAGAAATGATTAGTAAAGAGAAAACGATAACTGGTGCTGATCTACTTATGGAAACATTGGAACAGTTGGAGGTAGATACACTATTTGGTTATCCGGGAGGGGCTGTATTACCTATTTATGATGCTTTATATCGTAGTAAGGCGCCTTTTAAACATATACTTTCAAGGCATGAGCAAGGCTCCATTCATGCAGCAGAAGGATATGCTCGCGTGACCGGCAAACCTGGAGTGGTGTTTGCAACGTCTGGGCCAGGAGCAACAAACCTGGTAACTGGAATTGCTGATGCCATGATGGATTCGTTACCACTGGTTGTATTCACAGGTCAAGTAGCCAATAGTGTGATTGGAACAGATGCATTTCAAGAATCTGATGTCATGGGGATTACTACACCTATTACCAAATACAACTACCAGGTAAAGCAGTTATCCGAATTGCCAAAGGTTATCAACGAGGCATTTCATATTGCGACCACAGGAAGACCTGGTCCTGTTGTAGTAGATATTCCTAAGAATATATCCACAGCGGAGTCATCGAATAAATTTGAAAGTGGTGTTTATTTACCTGGATATCAGCCAACAACAAAGCCGAATTCATTACAGATGGTAAAACTGGCAGATGCGTTGTCTAAGGCAAAAAAACCATTGGTGCTTGCGGGTGCAGGTGTTTTATTTGCAAAGGCCTCGACTGAACTAAAGGAATTTGTTGAGACCTATCAATTACCCGTAACAAATACGTTGCTTGGCTTGGGAGGTTTCCCTGGATCCAATCCATTGTTTCTAGGAATGGCCGGAATGCATGGAAGTTACGCTGCTAATATGGCGATATATGAGTGTGATCTATTACTAAATATTGGAGCAAGATTCGATGATCGGTTAACTGGGAAACTGGAACACTTCGCCCCACAGGCTAGAGTTGCACATATAGATATTGATCCAGCTGAAATAGGCAAGAACGTACACACTGAGATACCGGTCGTTGCTGACGCAAAACAGGGGTTAACAGCTTTAGCAAACAGTTCAATCTCAATGCCAGACCATAAAGAGTGGTTAGATAAATTACAAAACAGTAAACAGACTTATCCGTTTTGGTATGAGCGGTCAACAGACTTAATGTCACCGCAATGGTTAATTGAACAGATATACCAAAAGTCCGGAGGTGATGCAATTGTTACAACAGATGTTGGGCAACATCAAATGTGGGCGGCACAATATTACACATTTAACAAACCAAATAGATGGGTTACCTCTGGTGGGCTTGGAACGATGGGATTTGGTTTCCCAGCAGCGATTGGAGCGCAATTAGGTGCACCAGAAGAGTTAGTTATTTCAATTGTCGGTGACGGTGGATTTCAAATGACATTACAAGAACTTTCTATTATGAAAGAAAGAAATTTACCAGTCAAAGTTATCATTGTTAATAACCAAGCACTAGGAATGGTAAGACAATGGCAGGAAAGCTTTTATGAGAAGCGATATTCTGAATCGGTATTTACAACGAATCCTGATTTTGTAAAACTCGCTGAAAGTTATGGCATTCGAGGGATAAAGGTTAATCGTGAAGAGGACGTGGACGATATGCTAAAGGATATATTCACCTATGAAGGACCTGTCGTTGTTGATTGTCGGGTGGTAAAGGAAGCGTGTGTTTATCCAATGATAGCCCCTGGTAAAGGGATTCACGAAATGATCGGGGTGACAAAATGAAACGCATTATAACAGCTACCGTCCAGAATCGAAGTGGTGTCCTTAATCGCGTTACAGGAATGTTGTCAAAGCGCCAATTTAATATTGAAAGTATATCTGTAGGAAGTTCAGAAACTGAGGGTATATCTAAGATGACGTTAGTTGTTGATGTGAGTGATCATCAAAAATTAGAGCAACTGACAAAGCAGCTTAATAAACAAATAGATGTGATTAAAGTGTCAGATATTACCGATAAAGCTATGGTGGCCAGAGAACTAGCCCTGATCAAAGTAGTAGGTAGTGGTCAAGTGCGGGCAGAAATCCAGGGTGTAATATCCCCCTTTCGTGCATCGATTATTGATGTCAGTAAGGATAGTTTAACGGTACAGGTAACCGGCAAACCAGATAAAGTTGAGGCCCTAATTACTTTATTAAGACCTTATGGAATTAAGGAATTAACAAAGACAGGAATGACTGCTTTCCTAAGAGGGCAGCAACAAAATGTTACGGAAATTAATTATTTGTCTATTTAATTATTAGAACACTTTAAATTTATTAAAAATAGAGAGGATGCTTAACATGGCAAAAGTACTTTATGAAAAGGATATTCAAAAAGAGGTATTACAAGGAAAGAAAATTGCTGTAGTGGGTTATGGATCACAGGGGCATGCACATGCATTAAATCTTCGTGATAGTGGCTATGATGTGGTTGTTGGACTAAGACCAGGAAAGTCCCAGGTAAAGGCTGAGGAAGATGGTTTTACGGTTGAAACTGTTGCTAATGCGGTTAGGCAAGCAGATGTAGTGATGATATTGCTCCCGGATGAGTTACAGACGGCTGTGTATAATGAAAGTATTAAACCAAATTTAGAAGCTGGAAACGCGATCGCCTTTGCTCACGGGTTTAATGTTCATTTTAGTCAAATTGTTCCACCTGAAGATGTGGATGTATTCCTTGTAGCACCAAAAGGGCCTGGTCATTTAGTACGTAGAACATATGAAGAGGGCGCAGGTGTCCCATCCTTATACGGTGTAGAACAAGATGTGACTGGTAATGCAAAAGAGCTTGCACTAGCATACGCACAAGGGATCGGAGCTGCAAGAGCGGGTGTGCTTCAAACAAGCTTCCAAGAAGAAACGGAAACAGACCTATTTGGGGAGCAGGCTGTTTTATGTGGTGGCCTCACCAACTTAATTAAAGCTGGATTTGAGACATTAACAGAAGCGGGATATCAACCGGAAGTTGCATATTTTGAATGTTTACATGAAATGAAGTTAATTGTTGATTTGATCTACGAGGGTGGACTTGAAAATATGCGTTACTCTATCTCAGATACAGCACAGTGGGGAGATTTTGTTTCTGGACCTCGTGTCGTTAATGAAGAAACGAAACAGCGAATGAAAGAGGTTCTTGCAGATGTACAGTCAGGGGAATTCGCCAAAGGTTGGATTCTGGAAAACCAAGCGAATCGTCCTAAATTCAATGCAACCAACACGAAAGAAAATCAACTTCCAATTGAAAAAGTAGGAAGGGAGTTACGTGAGTTAATGCCTTTTGTAAAACAGCCATTGCAAAATAAGCAAAAGGATGTGAAAACATATGTCACAAATTAAGATTTTCGATACAACATTGAGAGATGGCGAGCAATCACCAGGTGTAAATCTTAATCAGCTAGAGAAATTGGAAATAGCCAAACAACTGGAACGTTTCGGAGTTGACCGGATGGAAGCGGGTTTTCCTGCTTCTTCTAAAGGGGACTTTAATGCGGTAAAAACGATAGCGGAAACAATAAAAGAGACATCCGTTACAGGACTTGCAAGAGCGGTAAAATCCGATGTTGATGCTTGTTGGGAAGCGTTAAAAGGAGCTGAGGATCCTTGCTTGCATATATTCTTAGCAACATCACCTATTCACATGACGTATAAATTAAAGAAATCGCCACAACAAGTAATTGATACGGCTGTTGATATGGTTACGTATGCCAAACAGAAATTTCCTCAAGTGGAATGGTCAGCAGAAGATGCTTCTCGTTCCGATTTGGATTTTTTGGCACAAATTATTGAACGTGTGATTGATGCCGGGGCAACAGTGATCAATTTGCCTGATACGGTTGGGTATGCGACACCACTTGAATACGGCAACATGTTCCGTTATATCAAAGAAACAGTACCGAATATTGATCGTGCTCGACTTTCCTGTCATTGTCATAATGATTTAGGGATGGCCGTAGCGAATTCGATCGCAGCAGTGGAAAATGGCGCAACACAGATTGAAGGGACAATCAACGGAATTGGTGAACGAGCTGGCAACGCAGCATTGGAGGAAATCGCCGTTGCATTAAAAATCCGCTCTGACCATTATCCATATACAACGGATTTGAATTTACATGAGATTAAACGCACGAGTGACCTTGTCACAAAATTAACCGGTATGTATGTGCAAGCGAACAAGGCAGTAATCGGCCGCAATGCGTTTGCCCATGAATCAGGCATCCATCAAGATGGCGTTTTAAAAAATGCGGCCACTTATGAAATCATTACTCCGGAAATGGTGGGTGTTAATTCGAATACTTTATTCTTAGGGAAACATTCGGGGCGTCATGCTTTTAAAGATAAGGTCAAAGAGCTTGGATACGAACTCTCTGATGAAAAGCTTAAAGAAGCATTCAACTTATTTAAGCTTTTGACTGACCGTAAAAAGGAAGTGACGGACGATGATTTATTTACTATTTTGATGGAGATACAAACAGATACTTCAAAAGTAGATAAATATCAATTAGAAATGTTCCAGGTCCAATATGGTACTGCTAACATTCCAACGGCTACCGTAGTGTTGCAGAATCCAGATGGAGAATCCGTACAAACTGCGTGTACTGGCCAAGGAAGTGTTGAGGCTTTGTATAAAACATTGGATGCCCTTATTAAAGAGAATTTGCAACTTGTAGACTATCAACTTAATTCTGTTGGCCGCGGAAAAGATGCGCTTGCCGAATCACACGTTCAGCTCGTAATTAATGGGGAACCAATGAATGGAAGAGGCTCCGCACAAGATGTGATCGAGGCCTCTGCAAATGCGTTTTTAAATGCTGTAAATCGCTATATTATTCAACAAAAAGCAACGAAGGAAAAGCAAGCTGTAAAATAAAAAACCTAAT
Source organism: Virgibacillus sp. FSP13 (assembly GCF_054048505.1). Taxonomy (NCBI): domain Bacteria; kingdom Bacillati; phylum Bacillota; class Bacilli; order Caryophanales; family Bacillaceae; genus Virgibacillus; species Virgibacillus sp. FSP13. The sequence continues at coordinate 92,569 of NZ_JBSVKG010000012.1, forward strand.
GATGGAGGGGAGAGTATGAATAAACAAATTATTCTACTTCCGGGTGATGGTGTTGGAAAAGAAATTGTGGAGTCGGCAAAACTTGTGTTAAACACGATTGCCAGTGAATTTGGCCATCGTTTTACATTTCACCAGCATGCTATTGGTGGAGATGCTATTGATCAATATGGAACGCCTTTGCCGGAAGATACCATCAAAGCATGCCATAATGCAGATGCCGTTTTATTAGGTGCTGTTGGAGGGGCTAAATGGGACTCCCTTCCAGCCCACGTAAGACCTGAAAAAGGTTTACTTGGAATACGGAAGTCGCTGGGGTTATTTGCTAATCTGCGCCCGATTAAAGGCTTTGCTCCTTTGCTGCATGCTTCCCCATTAAAAGAAGATGTAGTTAAAGGAAGTGACATTTTAATCATTCGTGAATTGACAGGTGGGCTTTATTTTGGCAAACCAAGTGAACGACGTGAAGATGGGAATGTGGTTGTCGATACACTTTATTATCATCGAAGTGAAATGGAACGGATTATTGACAAAGCGTTTCAAAGTGCAAGATTAAGAAACAAACATTTAACATCTGTTGATAAAGCAAATGTTTTGGAATCAAGTCGGCTTTGGCGTGAAATTGTTAACGAAAAGAGTAAGAATTATCCGGATGTAACAGTTGAGCATCTGCTTGTTGATGCTGCAGCAATGAAGCTGATAACACAGCCTACTCAATTTGATACAATCGTTACGGAAAATTTATTTGGCGATATTTTAAGTGATGAGGCATCTGTATTAACAGGGTCACTAGGGATGCTGCCGTCTGCAAGTGTACGTACAGATGGGGTTGGACTTTACGAACCAGTTCATGGATCAGCACCAGATATTGCCGGTAAAGGTATTGCCAATCCATTAGGCATGATTCTCTCCGCCGCACTGATGCTTAGACACTCTTTTCAAATGGATGAGGAAGCTACTGAAATTGAAGAAGCTGTTAATGCTTGTCTTGACCAAGGTTATCATACCGCTGATTTGCAAATGAAGGGTGGGAAGCTTGTAGGTACAAAAGAAATGACAGAAACTGTGGTGGAGAATCTAACGACAAAAAGTGTCTCAAATAGCATTTGTAGTATGTATGTCTAATTGATGGAGGTGTATAAAATGGGAAAGCCTGAAACAATCATACAAAAGATTTGGAATAAACATGTTGTGCACAAAGAAGAAGGAAAGCCAGATTTAATTTATATTGATTTGCATTTGGTTCATGAAGTAACCTCTCCTCAAGCTTTTGAGGGGTTACGCTTGAACAATCGAAAAGTACGGCGCCCAGATTTAACCTATGCCACAATGGATCATAATGTGCCAACTAGAAACCGGGACGTCATAAATGATCAAATTTCTAAAAAGCAAATGGAAACGTTGAGGAAAAATTGTGTGGAGAATGGCATTGCTTTAGCAGATATGTACCATCCGGATCAAGGCATTGTTCATGTGATTGGTCCGGAGCTTGGGCTAACCCAGCCAGGAAAAACAATTGTCTGTGGGGATAGTCATACATCCACACATGGAGCATTTGGCGCATTGGCCTTTGGTATCGGTACAAGTGAAGTGGAACATGTGCTGGCAACCCAAACATTATGGCAAGAACGCCCAAAGACGTTAAATGTACATGTAGAAGGTGACCTGGGCCCGGGGGTGACTGCGAAGGATTTAATTTTGGCCATTATTGCTAAGTTTGGAGTCCGTTTTGGAACTGGGTACGTCATGGAGTACACGGGTGAAGCGATTCGGAATCTATCAATGGAAGAGCGCATGACTGTGTGTAATATGTCAATTGAAGCTGGTGCGAGAGCAGGATTAATTAGTCCTGATCAAAAAACAATTGATTTTCTAAAAGGGAAAGCCCATGTACCAGAAGAGGATGCGTTCGACAAATTAGCGGATGATTGGCGCGATCTAGCAACAGACAAGGGAGCGGTCTTCGATGAAACTGTAACAATTAAGGCGGAAGAGATTGAACCACAAGTATCGTGGGGAACAAATCCCGGTATGTGTGTGCCAGTTAATGGAACCACACCAGACCTAAGTCAAGTTGATTATCAAGAAGATGTTGAACGGGCACTGGAGTATATGGGACTGAAGGAAAATCAACCGATAACTTCAATTGAAATTGATCATGTTTTTATTGGTTCTTGTACAAATTCCAGGCTAAGCGATCTGCAAAAGGCAGCAGCAATTGTCGAAGGGAAGCAAGTTAACAAGGACGTGAGAGCGATCGTTGTACCTGGTTCCTTTAGTGTTAAATTGCAAGCAGAGAAACAGGGGCTGGACGCCATTTTTAAACAGGCTGGTTTTGAATGGCGAGAGGCTGGTTGTAGTATGTGCCTAGCGATGAATGATGATATTGTTCCACCTGGGGGCAGGTGTGCATCAACATCCAATCGTAATTTTGAAGGGAGACAAGGGAATGGCGCACGCACACATTTAGTAAGTCCTGAAATGGCCGCAGCCGCTGCGATAGAAGGCCACTTTGTAGATGTCCGCCAATTTGCTGGAGTGCTTCATTAGGAGGGGTAGGAATGGAAGCTATTCAAGAACATAAAGGACTTGTTTATCCGTTGAACCGTACGAATGTTGATACAGACCAAATTATACCAAAGCAATTTTTAAAACGGATTGAGAGAACTGGATTTGGTCAATTTTTGTTTTATCATTGGCGGTTTGATGATGATGGAAATAAGCGGGAAGATTTTGATTTAAATAAGTCTAAATATGATGATGCATCCATATTAATAGCAGGGGAGAACTTTGGTTGTGGATCTTCTCGAGAACATGCACCATGGGCATTGTTGGACTATGGGTTTCAAGTCGTTATCGCTCCGAGCTTTGCTGATATTTTTTATAATAATGCTTTGAAAAATGGGATTATACCGATACAAATGAAGCAAGAACAGCTAAATCAATGGATGCGCCAAGCAGAGGTATTCAAGCTAGTATTACAGGTGGATCTGGAAAATCAACAAATAATAGATGCTGATCAAAATGAGGTGCATTTTGATATTCCGGTATATCATAAGGAAAAATTGTTAAATGGCTGGGATGAAATAGCATTGACATTGCAGCATGAGGATAAGATTGGTGCATACGAAAAAACAGTAGAATCATGTTAAGGAGAGTGAAATAATTGGGGATTGCTTAACAGGTGAAAAAGTTCATACTGCGATGGTACGTTTAACTCCCATCGTTCACCGCACACCATTACTGACATCAACAACGACTAATAAGTTAGTTGGCAAACAGGTTTATTTTAAGATGGAAAACCAACAAAAAACAGGTGCATTTAAATTTAGGGGGGCAAGCTTTAAGTTAATGCAACTGTCACAAGACCAATTAAACAAGGGAGTTATCACTGCTTCGGCAGGGAATCATGCACAGGGTGTTGCTCATGCGGCAGCTAAATTAGGTGCCGATGCGACAATATTTATGCCGGAAAAGACACCACTCGCTAAGGTGAATGCAACGCGGAATTATGGTGCAGACGTCGTGCTTACAGGTGAGACGTTTCAAGAAGCATATGAAGCCTCCATGAAAAGACAGATGCAAAGCGGATCTGTTTATATACATCCATTTGATGATTATGATGTTATGGCAGGTCAAGGTACAATGGCAATGGAAATGCTCAAGCAAGAAGATCGAATGGATACGATCGTTGTCCCGATTGGTGGCGGTGGTCTGATAAGCGGGATAGCCGTTGCTGCTAAACATGTGAATCGTAATATCAAAGTTATCGGGGTTCAAGCAAGTGGAGCACCTGCCATGTACGAGAGCTATCACACTAACAAAAGAAAGAATTCGAGCGCTGTATCGACAATTGCTGAAGGCATCGCAGTTAAACAACCTGGAAAAAATACTTTACCACTTATACGGGAATATGTAGATGACATTGTTACCGTAACAGATAACGAAATTGCTTCTGCTATCGTTTATATGCTAGAACGCAATAAAACGTTGATAGAGGGTGCCGGAGCCGTTTCTTTAGCTGCGCTGTTTAAATACCAAAGACAAATAAAGTCAAGGCATTGTGGTATCATAGTTAGTGGCGGAAATATGGATATTAATACATTGCCAACGATTCAGCAATTGGCTGAAAAGATGCGTTTTCCAGCATAAAATAAAATGCCTGTTACCGTAAAGTCGGCTGACAGGCATTTTAATTATTTTACATAGTTTAGTCCCCACGAAATACCATATTTATCAAATTTTATCCTTAGTTTAATCGATTGCTGGATAGGCTGTCATCTTAATTCTATGTAGTAAAAAATAAGGTAACCTTCATATATAAATAAGGTTACCTCAAGCAGCGGTTAATCTATGCATGTTTTAGCTCATGTACCCAGACTTCCAGATTAGGATCCCAGACTGCTCCATGATGAATAGATGTGAGTCCCCGTTTGTATTCATCCAAACTTTTGTAGCCTTCCTGTTTCGCGTTTTCTTCGGTTACATCACCAAGTTTTTGCGGGTAAACCTTTTCAACAACAAATGGATGACCATCCAGTGTCACCGAATCACCAGGATCTGCATATCGATCATTTCGGCGTACAGAGGTTTTTTCACCTTTGATTATTTTGTCAATATCCTCTTCAATGGAAACGAGCTTATTTATATCATATTTTTCCGGCCATGTTTGATTATTGTTATCCATTTATATCCGCTCCTTTTGAGTATGATATTCCCTTGTGAGAAGTCGTGAAACACATTATTGGAGCTTTTATTGTTTTTCTTCTGTCTTCATAAAAGTGAGTATGAAGAAGAAAATAAAACTTAATAGTAATATGGATCCGCCGATGATAAAGAAGACCGTATCAACAGTTTCGTTTAGATTAAAAGGTTTCAAGTAATACAGCCACATCCCAATGGTTAACCCAGCTGCTCCAATAATTGCTGACCAAACATGTAGTGTAGCGATGATTGTTCTAACGGGCGTGAAAACCTTATAATATACAGCCCATGCAAATAGGGTTAACCACCCAACAACTAGAATGTGCGCATGTACTGTTTTGAATTGATAACTGCCTGATCCAGCCATGTGCGAACCTAAAAAGGCACCAATTACAGCAAATAAAGCTGAAAATCGTAGTAAAACTTTACTATATTTAGACAAAAGTAATCTCTCCTTTACTATAATTCCATATCTATTAGAATAGATTATGAATATGAATGGAAAATGAACAAAAGATTACATTTGCACGCGCTTGGGGTATGACTGGTTCATAATATCTTCAATTTTTTGCAAAGCATCATCAACATTATTTGCATGGATATGCACTTTTTTGCTATCCGGATATTGTTGAGCAGCGTACTCGTATCGTGGATCATAGTAATACTCAAGCAATAGTTTAACTGCCTGTGAATAATCACCGTTTTGTAAATCCTCGTCGATTTCCTTAGCGATCGGTGTATGAATCCTTTTTTTAATAATCTGGAATGCTTCAATGAACGCTTCGGGAGAATTCCATGGCTGATAATCATCTAGTATATTATTGATCCGTTCCTCAACTGGTAGGTCAATAAAAAGTTGCATTCCTTTTTCCTTTTTTTCATAAAGGAAATCTGGGAGCGTTACTTTGCCAATCCGTTTGCTTTCACCCTCCACAAATACAAATGGTGCATCTTGGTAGTCTAGCATTTTTTGGACTAATTGTGACTCGAATTTCTTTTGATTGCTTGGTTCAAGGCCGATTTGTCCAAAAATGGATCCCCGATGACTGGCCATTCCTTCTAGATCGAGAACAGGATAACCAATTTCGGAAAGCTGTTTTAGGATTGCTGTTTTACCTGTCCCTGTATAGCCGTTTAGCACATATAAGTTAGGTTTGAAATTTTGTTTATCTAACTCATTAACTACCCATTGGCGATAAGTTCGAAAGCCGCCAGTTAATCGGGATGCTTTGACTCCCATTAAATCAAGAACGGTTGCTGCTGTTTTACTCCGCATTCCTCCACGCCAGCAGAAAACTGTTTTGGGTGTTTCAATTTTTCGGAATTCCGCAATGAAACCAGGTAGCTTTGCGGAAAAAATTTCAAGTCCCCGTTCTTTTGCAGCTTCTGGTCCTACCTGCTTATAAATCGTACCTACTTCGGCCCGTTCATCATTGGTGAAAACAGGAATATTAATACTACCTGGTATCGTTGCATCATGATATTCTTTTGGTGAACGGACATCAATTAATGTGTGTTTTTCTCTGTTTTGCAAAGCGAATAGGTCCTGTAATGCTATATCTTGAAACATCGAATATGTCACTTCCTTACAATTAAAACTATCGAACAGTAATCTGTCCGCTATTTCCATCGACAACTTCCCCGACTATTTCAGCTTCAACACCTTTTTCCAGTAAATCGGAAAGGAGTGAATCAGCATCTTCATCGGCAACCGAAATGAAAAGTCCGCCAGATGTTACTGCATCACACAGCATCCATTTATCGATTTGGTCCATAGTTTCAGGGAAGGTTACGATATCTTTCACATGGTCAAAATTATTTTTTGTTCCACCAGGTACGGCGCCTGATTCAGCAAGTTCCTTTACCCGTGGCAAAATAGGTACTGACCCCGCGTTGATTTGGATTTCTACGTTACTTCCTTGCGCCATTTCTGATGCATGACCAAGTAGTCCAAAGCCAGTAACATCTGTACATGCATGCACATCATATGCTCCCATTGTTTCCGAGGCTGTTTTATTCAGTGTTGTCATAACCTCTGTGACACGGCTAACTTCTTCCTCACTGAGTAAATCATTTTTAATTGAAGTTGAGTAAATACCTACACCAATCGGTTTCGTTAAAATAAGTTTATCACCAGGTTTTGCGCCAGTATTGGTTCTTACTTTGTCAGGATGAACGGTTCCAGTAACAGCGAGTCCAAACTTTGGTTCCTTATCATCAATTGAATGCCCGCCAACAAGTGCTACGCCAGCTTCTGCCAATTTATCACCGGCACCACGCAAAATTTCGGCTAGAATGCTTTTATCTAATGTGAAAATCGGAAAAGCAACGATGTTAAGTGCGGTTATCGGCGTTCCACCCATTGCATATACATCGCTAATCGCATTTGCTGCAGCAACTTGACCAAATGAATAAGGGTCATCGACAATCGGGGTGAAAAAGTCTACAGTTTGCACCAATGCTGTGTCATCGTTTAGTTTATACACACCAGCGTCATCACTCGTATCTAGCCCAACAAGTAAATTGGGATTTTGAACGGTTGGGGGCAAAGAACGCAACACCTGGGATAAATCTGCGGGTCCTATTTTGCAGCCGCAGCCTCCTTTGGATGAAAGTGAAGTAAGTTTTATTGAGTTTGCCATTTGTGATCATCCTTCCATTAAACACGATATTATATAACGAGATAAATTAATTTTAACACACAGCACATCTATATGCCGTTTCCCTGCATTTTAAAAGGTTCGAAAAGGCTCTATTCATAATGTTTGTTGCTTTTTAATTTCGTATTTGATATAAAATGCGCAGTAGTGAAAATTCTCTTTCATGACGTTTTTTTCCGCTTCTAATGATGATTGTGCTTGAACTCCGCTTCGGCAGAATACTTCGCTTTCCGCGGGCACGGCTTCAGCCTTCGACGCACAGGACGTGCTAGTGCAGGTGTTGCGACAAATGTTTTCGGTGGGTCGAGTAATCGGAGACCCAGGACGTCGCGTACTTAACCTGCCTCGCGGAAAAAACA
>NZ_JBSVKG010000013.1:0-91591 GCF_054048505.1 Virgibacillus sp. FSP13
AACATCGGCGCGAGAGCCAAAACATCGGCGCGAGAGCCAAAACATCAGCGCGAGAGCCAAAACATCGGCGCGAGAACCGAGAACCAGTCACGCTGCCCCGAATAAAAAAGCTCCCAAGACAATCAACTGTCTTGAGAGCAATTTTCCACAAACTATTTATGAAAGTCCTTCATGATATCTGTTACTTTGTCAACTGCAAAACTGCTTCCACCTTTGTCCTCTGTATGCTCAATCATCATCGCAATTAGGATATCCTGTTCATCAGTTGGATAACCGACGAACCAGCCATTTTCTTGGCCAGATTTTTCATCCGCAGTTTTTTTCAGTTCAGCTGTTCCTGTTTTACCGGATATGGCAAAGTCAGCGTTTCTAGCCCCTTTTGCTGTACCTTTTGGTGAGTCAACAACTTTTCGTAACGCATCTTGAATGACATCTGCTTGTTCACTTGTGATAAGATCCTTTTGCCATACTTGACCAGTTTCTTCATCCGCTAGTAGTACGGGTTTCAACATGTTTCCATCGTTTAAGAATGATGTGTATGCCATGGCAAGGTGGAGTGGACTGACTTGTATTTGTCCTTGACCATAGCTTGAATCTGCTAATTGAACTTCATTATCAAATTTTCCGCTTGATGAAATAGTAGACTTTTCAAGTGGATAGTCAAATGGTATAGCCTCACCGAAACCATATTGTTTCAAGCCTTTCGCATAAGCCTCGGCACCCATGTCAACTGCTTTCATTGCAAAATAAATATTATCGGAGCGGATTAGTGCATCCGTAACGTCAACGGGACCATTTGAGCTTGATACACGATGAACTTTATAGTCGCCCCAGCCTTCTCCATTACTCCAATCAAGTCCATTGATTTCAATTCCTTCACCTGGGACAATACTGCCATTGTTCAGACCAACTGCTGCTGTGATTGGCTTCATCACAGATCCTGGTGCAAATGTTGCCGAAAAGCGATTAATCAATGGTCGCTGCGGATCGTCTTGCATTTTATTCCATGCGGTTTGATTAACGCCGAAAAGTAATTCGTTTGGATCGAATGCTGGACTACTAACAAGTGCCAATGTTTCACCTGTTTTAGGGTCGACTGCAGCTGTTGTTCCGGCTTCTCCATCATAGGATGCATAAATTTTCTCCTGTAGGTCAACATCAATTGTCGTTTGCACATTTTCGCCGTCTTGAACTTCTTTTTCGGCTAGGGTTACATCATCCTCGCCTTCTTTGGAAACGGTGATGGTCACGCCTTGTTCTCCTTTTAATTTCGCTTCATAAAGTTGTTCCAAGCCACGTTTTCCGATCATGTCGTTTGCGCTATACTCACCAGGTTCTTGTTCCTCTAATTCCTCGGCGGTTATTTTCCCGATGTAGCCGACTAGATGTGCTGCTGCTTCACCGGAGGGATATACACGTCCTGTTACTTCACGGCCCATAATAGGATCTAATTCCCACAATTGATTAAGAACATTTTCTTTGGATTTCGGTATTTTTTTAAGTGGTACAAATAAGTCCGGTTCAACCCAGTCCGCATTTAAATCTTTATCCATTTCATCAACGGACATTCCTAATAAATCGGCAATTTTCTTTTTCATTGCATCGGAATTATTGCCCAATTTTTCAGGAATAACCCCAATCTCATAAGCGATATCATTGATGGCTAATGGCATTTTGTTACGGTCTAATATTTCCCCACGCTTAGGTGCTACTGTATCAATACCAATTTTTCCGCCATCTTTAATCGCTGGAAAAATGAAACCTGGATTCCACTGAACATACCAATTTTCTTTATCGTCTTCGCCTTCTTTTACGAGCGTTGCTTTATAGTCAAAAGAAATAGGACCAGCAATTGATTGCATCTTTACGGTGATTGGAAATGTAGCTTTTCCTTTATCCATTGCACTTTCCAGTTTTTTTTCGCTTAGTTTCTTATAGGATACCTTTAAATCTGATATTCCAAGGTCTTGATAAATCTTTTTATATCGATCAACAAATTTCTCGGTTGGATATTTCTCAGCCGATTTGTTGGAAATCATGTCATACATTTCGCTGAATTTCTGATCATTCCAATGCTTCACATATGTATCGAAACGATCTTGTGGTGTCGCTTCATCATCCGAACATGCAGCGAGAATGAGGAATAACAATATGGATAAAAGTGTAACTATTTTTTTCATGTGAAACCCCCTCAATCAAACAATTTCTACTCTTATCATAACATTTTCTCCGCGTTCGAACATGTATAAAGAATAGAAAAGTCATTCTGGAAATTTTTGTAGAATGACTTTGTTGTTATTGCTTTACGTCCATGTGGTTTTGAATTTCTGTTGTGATGCGATCAAATTCCTCTTCGGTCACCATATAATACCATTTATCAAGTCTTTTACCTGTTCCAGTAATTTCAATCGTTTTAATTTGTTTGCGGGTTCCTCGGTAATCACGAAATAGTGCCTGTAACTGGTCCATATTAAGGCTGGTTTTTACATTGTTTCCAAGAATACCTAAAATGTCACCGACCTTCGTAATGCTGGAAAAACTAGCGGCTTCATTCATCGCCGCCGTAATAACGCTGCGTTGTCGTTCATTACGCCCCAAATCACCACGGGGATCATCTTTGCGCATCCGAATATATTTTAGTGCTTTTTCACCGTTCAGATGAATATCACCGGTAGAAAATGTTGCACCACCTTGGGAAAATGCTTGGTCATTTATAACATTTACACCATCTAATGCGTCAATCCCCTGTTTAAATCCTTCCATATTCACCTTTGTGTAATAATGAACTGGGATATCAAAAGCCTCTTCCACTGTCTTAATAGATAATTCCACATCGCCAAATGCATAAGCATGATTAATTTTATCCATTCCGTGTCCAGGGATGTTAACGTATGTGTCACGTGGAATACTGAGCATTAATAGCGAATCTGTCTTCGGGTTTAATGACAGAAGAATCATCGTATCTGATCGTCCTTTGTCATTTTTTCGCTCATCTACCCCAAGAAGTAGAATATTTACGGATTTGGTATGGCTAAAAATGGATTCTAATTCCCTCTGTCGATCCGGATCTTCATCACGAGAGAGTGGGTCATGCATAACTGCTACCGTATCCCCAACTTTGTCAAACAAATAAAAAAGGTATCCACCAATAAGTACAATGATCATAATAAGAATGCCACCAATCCAAAACGGCCATTTTCTTTTTTTCTTCATTTTTTTCTTTTTTAGTCTTGATTCCACAAGTATTCTCCTCTTGTTTAATAATCTTAGTTAAATTATAATGAATTATTTGAAATTAGTCTATGTAGAGGTTCAAAACTCAACAAATGATAAGCGGCGAATCTCTTCGTTGGCAATAAAGGAGCTTCTACAAAACCCGCCCACGTCTTGCGCAAGTCCGGTCCTCAAGACTATGCCGCCTCGACCTTCAACGCACAGGACGTGACGTACTTAGTCGACCTCGTTTCTATTTAGCAAATTTTTGAACACGCACTTATAGTTCGTTTGTATTCCTTCCTTTTGGGTAAGTATTATTTACTATATGTTCATTATAAAGCACCTAATGTTCTTTTTAAAGTTAGATAAATCAAGAAAACGGGAGATATTCTGCGATAATGAACGACAAGTGGATAATAATTACGAATTTTATTTGTTTTTCAAGGTTTCAAAAGTCGATAGTTTGTCCTATACTTATGTTGTTGGTTCTTTATAAAGAACAAAATATGCTGTTTAACGTTTCTTGTATTAACAGATATAGTATATGGTTGGCTACACATAGGGAAATAGACAAGCAACAAAAAAATTTGTATTGTTAGCATATATGCCATATTCTAGACATAAAGTAAAAAAGCTTGGTTAATCTAATTTTGGTTCATGGGTAATTAGTTCTAATTTTTACAAAACTAGTATCATTCTGACAAAACAAGACAACCAAAAGACATGCCAATTGTAGTATAGTAGTCTTATAACAAATTGGACCTATCAGGGTAGAGTGACCTATTGGAAGGCACAGATGTTCAACGAAACGTCTGAGGTTCGGGTTCTTCGGGTTACGTGGAAACTAAATGGGGGACGAGAAAATGATAAAAACAGGTAACAAGACTGGCCTTGATAAAGAGTGGGTTAACCTAATTAAAGAAGCGAAAACTATTGGCCTTACTGTTGATGAAGTTCGATTGTTTTTAAAAGATAATCAAAAATAATAAACAGAGAAAAATTTTTTTGAGGAAATTGTGCTTTATATAGAACCAATATCTTTCTTGTGGTATAATCATCACAGAAAGAGGGTGTGTGGGCTTGATCGGTGAAAAAATAAAAAAATTACGCCAGGATAAAAAGATGTCTATTTCCGAATTAGCAGAAAAAGCGGGTGTAGCCAAATCCTATTTAAGTTCAATTGAACGTAACCTTCAAACAAATCCATCCATCCAATTTGTTGAGAAGATTGGTGCGGTGTTAGGTGTATCTGCTAATGATTTGATTCGTGATGATCAGAGTGTGGCAGAGGACCAACTAGATGATGAGTGGTTGAAAATTGTACAAGAAGCAATGGAATCTGGAGTATCCAAAGAGCAGTTTAAAGAGTATCTCGAATTTAATAAGTGGAGAAATAAACACGGAGAATAGAGATTTTAAATCATAACATTGCTTGAGGGATGTTTTTTCAATCAGGGAAAATATGGAAATTTAAAGGTTCAAGAATAAAAAACATTCGGTATTTAAAACGATAAATGATATGAGTACCTGTTATCTTAATCACCCGGCTTCATCGTTGCATATGCTGGAGTAGATGATTTTCACTAGTTTACTTTGATTTGTTCACCACTACATGGTGATTTTGAAGGCGTTCGCATTTTCTGTCCAATATAAATTAGAAAAGACGATCAAAAACGAGTTGATGATAACGAATCGTGTTAATAGTCGGCAATCTGCGACAAATTTTGACAGTATTTTTTATGCTGCTGTCCTGTTGTACGATTTGTTTTGTTGTTATAAACTGAATTTTTATAAAAAACAACATAGTATCACAAAAATACGGCTATGATGACGTGATAAATACCGAGAATTTCTAAAAGGCGGGAATATATTGTGGTAGAGCAAGAGCAATATAAAATGATGCTGAAAAAGATGATTGATCAAACTGAGAATTTTAAGATTCAATCATCCGAAGAGCTGATTCAGGCATTGGTTAAGGAGTAACAAGAAGTAATTTCGTTCCTGAAAGTAGTCTCGTGAACTCAAATGTGAAATAAGAACAAAAACAACATTTTCTCTTTAGTTGAGAAAATGTTGTTTTTTAGATTATCCTGTATAGACAACTATATATATGGATAATATAATTCGAATAGAAAGCTTCAGTTATTGGGATGGAAGGAGTGTTAAACTTGTTAGGTTATTTGCAAAGGCTTGGAAAATCGTTAATGCTTCCGATTGCCATGTTACCGGCTGCGGCACTGCTTGTTCGGTTTGGTGCGGATGATTTATTGGATATACCATTTATCACTGCGGCTGGTAATGGAATTATAAATAATTTAGGACTAATTTTTGCAATCGGAATCGCGATTGGCTTTTCACGTGATGGAAGCGGTGCAGCAGCATTGTCAGGTGCTGTTGGATATCTAGTTTTAGAAGGTGGCTACAAAGCGATAAATAGTGATCTTGATTTAGGCGTATTTGCCGGGATTATTGCTGGTATTGTCGCTGGACATTTATACAATAAATTTCATGACATTCAGCTACCAGAGTTTTTGGCCTTTTTCGGCGGAAAACGATTTGTTCCGATTATCACCTCTATTTTAATGGTTATCATTTCTGGTCTGGTTGGCCTTCTTTGGGGTCCGGTACAGAACGGAATTGATGCGTTAGGTAACTGGTTTATTAGTTCTGGCGCAGTTGGTGTTGGTGCTTACGGTCTCTTTAACCGTTTATTAATCCCGATTGGACTACACCATGTGATTAATACATTTATTTGGTTTGATTTTGGATCATTTACAGATGCAGCTGGACAAGTTTGGCATGGAGAAATCAATCGTTTCCTAAACGGTGACCCATCTGCAGGGTTCTTTATGGCTGGGTTCTTCCCAATCATGATGTTTGGTTTACCAGGTGCATGTCTTGCGATGTATGTGACAGCGAAAAAGCATCGTAAAGCAGCAGTTGGTGGATTTTTAGGTAGTATTGCTCTTACAGCATTTTTAACTGGTATTACAGAACCAATTGAGTATTCTTTCATGTTTTTATCACCATTATTATATGCTGTACATGCTGTCTTAACCGGATTATCGATGATGGTAGCTTTCTGGTTCGGCATAAAAGATGGTTTTGGTTTCTCAGCAGGTTTAATTGACTATTTAATTAACTTAGGTATAGCGACAAAACCATTCTTGCTCTTATTGCAAGGTATTGTATTCGGCGCGATATACTTCGTTGTCTTTACCTTCCTCATTAAGAAGCTTGATTTGAAAACACCGGGACGTGAGGATGAAGATGAGGACCATGTCGAAGAAAACGAACGGGTTGGTTTACCGAAGAAAGGCACAGGTACGAAAGACTATGAAGGAAAAGCTTACTATTATTTACATGCATTAGGTGGCCCAGACAATATTGATACACTAGATTACTGTGCAACACGCTTGCGTTTACAAATAAATGATATGAGTAAAATTGATGAAAAAGCATTAAAACATCAAGGCGCTCATGGTGTAATGAAAATCAATAAGAAGAATCTGCAAGTTGTCGTTGGTACAACAGTAGAATTTCTAGCAACCGCAATGCGTAAGCGTATGGACAATAACAATATGCAACCTCCAGCAGAAGCTGATGCACCAACAGAAGCGCAGCCGGAAGAAACTACTTCAGCAAAATTATCTGGCGATGACTTTGTGATGCCTGTTAAGGGTACAATCATGCCAATCACTGAAGTTCCGGATCAAGTATTTTCGCAAAAAATGATGGGAGACGGAATTGCGATTGACCCAGAAGATGGAACGTTCGTCTCGCCTGTTGATGGGGAAATTCTCAATGTCTTTCCAACGAAACATGCAGTGGGAATCCGCTCTGAACAAGGACATGAAATTTTAGTTCATATTGGTTTAGATACTGTGAAACTTGAAGGAAAAGGCTTTGATGTTTATGTGAAAGAGGGAGATACGGTGAAAAAAGGTGATATCTTAGTAAAAGCCGATTTAGCTTATATTAAAGAAAATACACCATCCGTGATTTCACCAATTGTGTTTACAAACCTAGGAGAAAATGACACCATTAAAATTACCGAGCAAGGTACCATCAATGCTGGAAGTAAAAATGTAATTGAAGTAGAATAATGGAAAAACAAAAGCTAGTTCTAACTATGGGCACTAGCTTTTGTTATAGTGAAAACCCTTATTGCTTATCGCTTCATCTGCAATTTAAATTTATATTTATCCGCGCGATAGGCCGATTTTACGTATTCGAGCGGGGAATTCTTGTCGTCATTCAAATAGGATGTCCGTTGCATAAGCAGGATTGGGTCGCCATTCGTCAAGTTTAGGTGCTCTATTTCGAAATCATTGGCAATAACTGACTCAATTATTTGATCTCCATGTCGAATCGTAAATTGTAGTTTTTCCTCAATGAATTGGTAAAATGAAGATGCAAAATCACTTTCGTGTATATCCCCAACAATTTTTTTAGGGGTGTAAATTGTTTCTAAAGCCATTGGTTCGTCGTTTGCCAGGCGTATTCGTTTCACCTCATAAACGGGATCCGTTATATCCAAATTCAGTAATGTAGCAACTTCCTCTGTTGCTTCTATTAATTGAAAACTGATTAATTTGTTGGCAGGAGTTAACCCACGCGAACGCATATCCTCACTAAAGCTTGTTAATCCTTGTAAATCCTGTTCGAACTTTTTCTCGGCAATAAATGTACCTTTTCCTTTGCGGCGATATAATAATCCTTCAGCGGCAAGATTATTAATCGCCTGTCTTACTGTCATTCTGCTAATATCATATTTTTCGGCATATTCCCGTTCAGAAGGTAACAATTCACCTGGGAGTAGTTGTTCTGTATGAATTAATCTCCTTATTTCCTTTTCCAGTTGATAGTAGATTGGTAATGGAGAGTTTTTGTCGATCATGCGAATCCCCCTTTCAAGCCTAGCCTATTTTACATGTAATTTTAGCAAATAAAAAAAATCCTGTATACACCTATATAAATGTATAGACAACTATATATATGATATAATGTAGGAATTAGCTTTGAAATAGGAGGATGGAACGAATATGGCTAGTCAGAAGTCACTATATATTAAAAATGCACGAATTTTCACGGAAACAAACGTAATTTCTAATGGGTCATTATTAATAGAAAACGGCCAAATTAAGGGAATTTATCCAGATGATCAGCAGCCCGTACAAATGGCCGAAGAAGTGGAAATAATCGATGCAAAAAATCAAAATGTCATCCCAGGATTTATTGATGGGCATATTCACGGTGCAGATAGTGCTGATGTAATGGACGCTACGGAAGAGGCACTCGACACAATGGCGAAAGCATTGCCAAAAGAGGGAACAACAAGTTTCTTGGCGACAACCATTACCCAAGCTCCGGAAAATATTGATAATGCTTTAGCGAATGTAGCAAACTATCAAAATAAACCTGGACAGGCAGATGTTATCGGAGTTCATTTGGAAGGTCCATTTATAGAAAAAAGCAAAGCAGGTGCCCAACCACTTGAATATATTATGGAACCAAGCATCGAGCAGTTTCAAAAATGGCAGAAGCTTTCTGGGAATACAATTAAAACCATAACATTAGCACCTGAACATGATACGGATGGTTCGTTTATTTCCTATTTGCATAAGTCGGGTGTGAACGTTTCTGCTGGCCATACCGGTACTGGGTTCGAAGGTATTAAAAAAGCAGTTTCCTATGGGGTAAGACAGGTGACACATTTGTGCAATGCCATGACAGGGATTCATCACCGTGATATTGGTGTTGTTGGTGCTGCATTACAGTTGGAGGAAATACGTGCGGAATTAATTGCTGACGGTATTCATGTTTCACTAGAAATGTTGCAATTAATATATGATAATATGGGGAGCGAACGGTTAATTTTAATTACAGACGCAATGCGGGCGAAATGTTTGCAGGCAGGGAACTATGAACTTGGTGGTCAGCCTGTAATCGTAACGGACGATCGTGCCGTGTTAGAAGATGGGACATTAGCTGGCAGTATTTTAAAAATGCACCAAGGCGCTCAGAACATGTTGCAATTAACCAATTTAACACTGGAAAATGTGATTGAAATGACATCCGTTAATCCCGCTAAGCAGCTTCATATATTTGATCAAAAAGGGAGCATTGCCATGGGGAAAGATGCCGATGTATTAATTGTTGATGATGCATTATCAATTCAATTAACAATTTGCCGTGGAATGGTGGCATATAAGGGGGAATAATCAATGGAAATTATTAGAGTAAACGATTATCAGAAGATGAGTGAAAAAGCATGTGCCCTTTTAATGGAGGTAATCAAAACAAAGAAGAATCCTGTACTTGGTTTGGCAACAGGATCTACACCTGAAGGATTGTACCAGCAGTTAATCGAACAGCACAGCAATGGGGAACTATCATTTAAAAATACAACGACTTTTAATCTTGATGAATATGTTGGTCTAGCGAAAAACGATCCAAATAGCTATTATTATTACATGCATGAGAAACTGTTTAAACATATTGATATTCCAACAGATCAAGCAAATTTGCCAAGTGGGGTCGGTAACGATTTAGAAAAAGGGTGTCAGGATTACGAGCTAAAGATAAGCCAAGCAGGCAATGTTGATATTCAAGTGCTGGGAATCGGGTTAAATGGTCATATCGGTTTTAATGAGCCAGGGACTCCATTCTCCAGCAGAACGCACATTGTTGATCTAGATGAATCAACTCGGGAAGCAAATGCACGCTTTTTTAATTCGATTGACGATGTGCCAACGAGAGCAATTACAATGGGGATTAACTCGATTATGGAGAGTAAGCAAATTGTCCTGCTTGTATCTGGAGAGAAAAAGAAAGATGCTGTTGCCCGACTAGTAAATGGTGAGGTTTCGGAAAGTTTTCCAGCATCGATTTTACAAAAACATGAGAATGTTGTTTTGATTGCTGATGATGCTGCACTTAAGAACATGTAATACGGAATGATGATAAATGACTGTGCTATATTCCAATCTTGTTAGTAAATGGAATATAGCACATGGATTATTCCCCACTTTTTTCTACATCTATTTCAACATATTTCAAGTCTGTATCAGTAATTGTTGCTTGATCACTTGTTAATTCAACGATCCATTCCTTAAACGATTGTTCTTCACCCTTTTTCACATAAACAATTAGTTCTACTTTTTCCAAATAATGAATGGTTGATAAAAGATGCTGGGAATTGCGTATTTCATTCTCAAGCTTGCCTAACATGGTATAATCTATAGTAATAGAAATTCCTTGTATTAATTGACGTCTAACAATACCAGTTGTTTGGATGGCTTGTGATGTTGTGCTGCCATACGCGCGAATTAAGCCTCCTGCACCAAGTTTAATACCGCCAAAGTAACGGGTAACAACAACGGTCGTATCTTTTAGGTTTTGCTTTTTCAAAACTTCTAGTATTGGTACACCTGCCGTGCCACTTGGTTCACCATCGTCAATTGCTTTTTGAATTTGATCATGTTCACCGATGAGATAGGCTGAACAATTGTGTGTGGCATCATGATGTTTTTTCTTAATCGCTTGGATAAAGTCAAGTGCCGCTTCTTCGGTTTCCGTACGTTTCACATGACCAATAAAGCGCGATTTTTGAATAATAATCTGGTCTGATCCTTCGTTTTTTACGGTATAATAGTTAGATAACATGTTACAATTAACCTCCTAGGCAAATAACAGTAAAGTCTATAGGAATGATGGAATATAAAAAGGGATAAACTTTCCAAAATGACCCTATTAAAAAAAGAATAACTTGCGAATTATTATAGCATAGGTTGGTGGTTAGAACGATGGTACGTAAAACTTCAGAAAAAGCGTTAGATACTGTAATAGACGAAATGATCGATGTTGTCGAGAATAGCAAGGATGAAATTTTTAATATAAGTGAAGCAGCCCGTAGTGATTATGAAGAACTACAAAGGGAATTAACGGAAACCAAGGAAAAAGTACTAAAACATATCGATGATGGAGATAAGCTTCAACAAAAGGTACGGTTTTCCAGACAGCGTTTATCTGAAGTTAGTAAATACTTCGACCGGTATTCAGAAGATGAAATACGAGAAGTTTATGAGCGCACCCATAAAATGCAAACCGAATTGGCGATACTGCGTCAGGAAGAGAAATTATTACGTGAAAAGCGCGATGATCTGCAAAGAAGATTAATTTCGTTAGACCAGACAATTGAGCGTGCAGAAGGACTTGCAGGGAAGATAACCGTCATCCTCACTTATCTAAATGATGATTTTAAACAGGTAAATGAAATGATTGAAGAAGCAAAAGAGAAACAGGAATTCGGACTAAAAATTATTGAAGCGCAGGAAGAAGAGCGAAGAAAGATATCAAGGGAAATTCATGATGGACCCGCACAAATGTTAGCAAATATATTACTGCGATCAGAATTGGTTGATCGGACTTTTCGTGAAGGATCGGTTGAGAATGCCTTAAAGGAAGTTAAAAGTGTGCGGGAAATGATTCGTTCATCATTGTATGAAGTTCGCCGAATCATCTATGATCTCCGCCCGATGGCATTGGATGATTTAGGGCTTGTACCAACTCTGAAAAAATATTTATCAACAATTGAAGACTATCATTCTACTAAAATAGAATTTCTATCAATGGGAAGTGAAAAACGATTAAATCAAAAGTATGAGATTGCTATTTTTCGCTTAGTGCAGGAGGCCGTTCAAAACGCCACAAAACATGCAGAGGCGACATTGATAAAAGTAAAAGTTGAAATGAATAAAAAACATGTCATTGTCGTTATCAAAGATAATGGTAAAGGTTTTGATACGTCTATGAAACGAGATAAATCATTTGGTTTGATCGGCATGCGCGAACGAGTAGAAATGCTAGAAGGTACCATGACGATTGATTCGGTCATTGGCAATGGGACAACTATACTCATAAGTGTTCCGTACACGATGGAGTGACAAATAGACTATACATCAAGTCCAAAAATTCGTGACGAAAGACATATATAAAGTCACTATCAATATACCGATATAAAGAGAAGCGATAAATTTACACTTTAGTATGTAATAGGGTATAGATAAATTAAATTTAGCATTAGATGATGTAGGAGGAACAAAAGCTATGAATAAAACTAAACTAACAAAGATTGTGTTAATTGACGACCATAAGCTATTCCGCGAGGGTGTCAAACGTATTTTGGAATTTGAACCATCATTTGATGTTGTTGCAGAAGGTGATGACGGGATTGTTGCTGCGGAGATTGTGAAAGAGCATCAACCTGATGTTGTTTTAATGGACATTAATATGCCGAATATGAATGGTGTACAAGCCACATCGGATTTAGTGAAAAATTTCCCTAACACACATGTGATTATTTTATCTATTCATGATGATGAAAGTTATGTCACACATGCATTAAAAACTGGTGCACAGGGGTATTTGTTGAAGGAAATGGATTCAGATGCATTAATTGAAGCAATTAAAGTCGTTAGTGATGGTGGATCTTATTTGCATCCTAAAGTAACACACAATTTGGTCCAAGAGTATCGCCGTTTGGCACAGGAAAATGTGCTGGGCATCTCCGAATATGGTGTAGAATATCGTAAGCCACTTCATCTACTTACAAAACGTGAATGTGAAGTATTGCAATTACTTGCGGAAGGTAAGAGTAACCGTGCCGTTTCCGAATCCTTGTATATCAGTGAAAAGACGGTGAAAAATCACGTAAGTAATATTTTACAAAAGATGAATGTAAACGATCGTACCCAAGCCGTTGTTTCTGCTATTCGTAAAGGATGGGTGGAAGTTTTATAGCATAAATTGTTCTTCCATAGCTTTGTTACAAATGTACCCTGCTGCCATATGGTAGCTGGGTACTTTTTTCTGGACGTGAATGCATGATTACGGTTGGGATATCGTATTATTTTATTAATGCAATTTCTATTTGCTTCATGTAAAATGATATTAAATAAGTACGCCATGTAGATTGGATTCATTTATATTATATTTTGGAAAAACTTGCAGAGGAGAAGGTTCGTAAATGAAGATTGCTGTAATGACAGATAGCACGGCATATATACCTGCTGAAACAAGGGAAAAACTTGGTATTCATATGGTCCCGCTTAGTGTTGTATTCGGTGATACATCCTATCAGGAGGAAGTCGACATAACGACGGAGGAATTTTATCAAAAAGTTAGACAAGCAGAGGAACTACCAAAAACCTCTCAGCCATCCATTGGATACATTACAAATAAATTGAACGAGCTTGCTGCTGATTATGATGCTGTTATTTCCATCCATTTATCCAGTGGTATTAGTGGTACACTTCAAGCGGTTGCCAGTGCTGGGGACATGGTAGATGGAATCAAAGTTTACCCGTATGATTCAGAGTTAAGCTGTATGGCGCAGGGATTTTATGTATTAGAAGCAGTCGAGATGGTTAAGGCTGGTCACACACCAGAAGCAATCATTGATCGGTTTGATGAAATGAAACAAAGCATGCGCGCCTATTTTATGGTTAATGATTTGAAAAATTTACAGCGTGGCGGCCGCTTGAATAGTGCACAAGCTATTGTTGGTAGCTTGTTGCAGGTGAAGCCGATTCTTCATTTTGTTGATAAAGTAATTGTTCCATTTGAAAAAATTCGGACACGCAAAAAGGCGTTAAATCGAATTATCGGAATGGTGGAAGATGATATCAACAAAGGGAAAAATCTTAGGGTTGTTATTATCCACGCAAATTGTGAGCAAGCAGCGATTGAATTACAGAAAGAAATCGATGATAAATCCCCAACCCTAGATAGTTCCATCAGTTATTTTGGACCAGTTATCGGCACACATTTAGGAGAAGGAGCATTAGGTGTTGCCTGGTATGCAAAATAGAGATTATGAATAGAACTACCAGCCATAGCCTCGGCTGGTGGTTATGTTTTTCCCCATTATACCTTAGGAGTGTGATTCAATTGAATAGTACAGTAGCGCTTCAAGATTACTCGAAACGTTTTTCTGGGAAACTATTATTACGAAGCGAAATACCGCTGGAAGATGAAGCCTTTCAACAGCTTGTTATAGCTGAACATTTTACCTCACTTTCTTCAATTACCAAAACATTTTATCAGCAACAGTGCAATCGCTGTGGAAACAAACAAGCATCATTATTTGCTAAGATTCCTTGTCAGTCTTGTCACAAAGTCCATCTGTATTGTCGGAAATGCATTGAGATGGGCCGTGTGATGGAATGTGAGTCCCTTTATCAATGGACTGGACCACAACCTGAATGGACTGCTCATGAGGACCCGTGTTTTTGGGATGGGCAGCTTACTGATGTTCAACAACTTGCGGCTGAGCGAATTGTAACAGCGATTGAAAATAGGGAGTCGGAATTACTTGTATGGGCAGTGTGTGGAGCAGGTAAAACCGAAATGCTTTTTTCGGGAATTACGAAATCACTTCAACTGGGCCAGCGTATTTGTTTAGCAACCCCAAGGGCAGATGTTGTCCGTGAGCTTCTCCCCCGCATTAAGCAAGCTTTTTCGCATATTTCGATCCAGGGGTTGTATGGCGGGAGTGAAGAAAAAGTTGGTAATGCACAGTTTATCCTTGCCACAACCCATCAGTTACTTCGGTTTAAGGAAGCCTTTGACGTTCTGATCATTGATGAGGTTGATGCATTCCCATTTCATGCTGATGCTTCACTCCCTTTTGCAGCCAATCGGGCAAAAAGAACAAAAGGTACAATGATTTATTTAACGGCAACACCACGAAAAATCCAACGAATGCAAATCGAACGTAAAAAACTTCCACATGTCTTTGTACCAATCCGATTTCACGGCCATCCATTACCTATCCCTATCTTGAAATTGAGTCTTAACCTAAAAAAGGATTTAGCCAACACTACCCCACCTAAGACGTTCCTAAAATGGGCGAAAAGTCGAATCAATTCAACACGTCAATTATTATTATTTGTTCCAACAATTAACCTAGCTGAAAAATTAAAAAAGGACTTAACAAAGCGGTTACTTACATTAGGAGTGCTAGAAAAAGTTGCGGATATCACCTTTGTACACGCATCAGATCCAGACCGCGAGAAGAAAGTGCAATTATTTAGAGAAAAGCAAATTTTTGTACTCGTAACAACAACTATTTTAGAGCGAGGGGTTACGTTTCCTTCCGTTGATGTTGTTGTTTTTGATGCCGGACATGAGGTGTTTGACGAGGCAGCACTAGTGCAAATTGCTGGACGTGCTGGTAGAAGTCCTGATGATCCTACAGGTGAAGTACTATTTCTGCATGATGGGAAAACAGAGGCGATGGTGCAAGCAGTAAGATCAATTCGTAACATGAATAGGCGGGGAGGGTTTCGTTAATTGCATTGTCTATGGTGTGATAAGCAACTGATCCCAGAAATGAGCTGGAGCACGATTTTGTTTTTATCCAAGCAAAAGTATCTTTGTGAAGCATGTGAGTGTAAACTCGAGTTGGTTGAGGGAAAGCGTTGCAGCAAGTGTAGCAGAATTAGTGAAGAGCCTGTCTGCGTCGATTGTTTACGTTGGGAGCAACATAAGTTAGGTTATGATCCTTTGGTAAAAAATTATTCCGTTTTTGTTTATAATGAATCGATTCAAGAAATCATCACAAGATGGAAATATCGTGGTGACTATTGTTTAGGCGATATTTTCAAGGTGAATTTTTATCAAGCCTTTAAACAGCATTTTAATTTCCTGCCTAAGGGAACAGTGACAGTCCCAATACCATTAAGCGCGGAAAGGTTGAAGGAGCGCGGTTTTAACCAAGCAAAGATGTTAGCCGACTTTTTACCTCTTCCATGTCAAGAAATCATTACACGCATTGATGGGGAAAAACAATCAAAGAAAACGAGGAAAGAGCGGATATTTTCAAAAAATCCATTTACACTCACCAAAAACATTAACAAACCAGTCCTTCTGGTCGATGATATATATACAACAGGTACTACTTTACGACATGCAGCAGCATTGTTGAAAGAGGGTGGCTGTCCACAAATTTATGCTTATACATTGATTCGTGGATAGCGGAGTTAAAGTAGCTATATGTTATAATGGAGTAAAAAATTTGGGGGATTCATGATGGCTGAATTAGCAAATTGCTCACGTTGTAGTGCAGTTTTCGTTAAAAATATTCGTGACATATGTCAAGATTGCTACAAAGAGGAAGAAGCAGCATTTCAAATGGTATATAGTTTTTTACGTAAAAGAGAAAATAGGGAAGCAACATTGACGGAAATTGTTGATGCAACGGGAATTGAAGAGAATTTAATTATCAAATTTATCAAGGAAAAGCGATTACGGACATCCCAATTTCCAAAACTCGCCTATCCGTGTGAACGATGTGGAAAAAATATAACGTCAGGTAAATTGTGTGAGGCCTGTTCACAGGAAATTTTGCAAGACTTGGAAGAGCAGGAAAAACTGGAACAGCGACAATTAGCCAGAGAAGAAGCAGAAGCGAAGAAAAATATTTATTACAGCATAGACAATCGAAATAAAAATCAATAAAACATACCTTTACTTTTACAAAAATATGCCGATAATAAAAACAGGAAATGATCGCAAAGGACGGAACATGTAATGAAAGGTAGGGTGATTTTTTTAAATGAAAATCAACGGTCCGAATCAAACGAATTTTAACCCGTACAAAAATCACATACAAAAGCAACAAGAATATAAAAAAGACTCCACTAAATTAGATCAATTGGAAATCTCAAATCAAGCAAAAAAACTGCAGGAAAATAGTCAGCCAAGTGCTGAACGTTCCAAGTATGTTCAAGACATTAAGAAGGCAGTTGAATCCGGAGATTACCAGGTGAATTCTGAAAAAACCGCCCAAAAAATGATTGCATTTTGGTCGAAGCACCGATAAGGAGGACGTCACTTTGTCCGTTCAACAAATTATAGAAACGCTTGATAAATTAACGAAACTTCATCAATCACTCCTCGCAATTTCGCAGGAGAAGACCGACGTTATTAAACAAGGTTCGATTGATGAATTGCAACCGTTGCTGATTAAAGAGCGTCAGCATGTACAAGCATTGGAACAACTTGAAAAAGTACGCCAGCAAGTAGTCGAAAGCTGGTTTAAAGATAACCAAATAGGTGATGAAACGGTAACGATAACGAACATGCTTGAGCACATTGAAGATCAGGACATTTGCGCTCGATTAATTCAAACAACAACCGTTTTAACGGAAACAATGACTAGTTTAAAAAGGCAAGAACAACTGAATCATGCATTAATTCAACAGTCGATGAAGTTTGTTGAATTGTCTTTAGACATGATGAGTCCATCATTAAAGAATATGAATTACGGCAAAGATCAAAACCAGAATACAGAAGCGGCTAAACGAACTGTATTTGATTCAAAGGCGTAATTTTGTGAAGAGAGAGGAGAAACCCGCAAATGAGTACGTTCCATGGTTTAGAAATGGCCAAACAGGCGCTATTTGCACAACAATCAGCATTATATACAACAGGTCATAATATCTCGAATGCAAACACGGAAGGCTATTCAAGACAACGTGTGAATTTTGAAACATTGACCCCATACCCAAGTGCATCAAGAAATCGGCCACAAATTGCTGGTCAATTAGGTACTGGTGTGGAAGCGGGAACGGTACAACGAATCCGCAATCAGTATCTAGATTATCAATTTCGTTCGGAAAACAGTAAAGCAGGCTATTGGGATACAAAGGCAGATGCACTTAGCCGAATGGAAGAACTAATGAACGAGCCATCTGATAGTGGTCTATCGAAAACAATGGATCAGTTTTGGCAATCATTGCAAGATCTTTCTGTGAATCCAGAGAACTCTGGTGCACGATCAGTAGTTGCCCAACGAGGACTTGCAGTTGCAGAAACATTTAACTATTTATCCGATTCATTAAATTCAATTCGGTCCGATTTAAAAAATCAAATTGATGTAACGGTAAAGGATGCAAACTCGTTAATTAAACAAGTTGACGGACTTAATAAGCAAATTAAAAATATTGAAATCAATGGCTATTTACCAAATGATTTATATGATGAGCGTGACCGCTTGATCGATGAATTATCAGGGATCGTTAATATTAAAGTAAGCTATGAAAAAAGTAGTGATAGTTCACTAGATATTGCTGATGGATTGGCCACGATTGAAGTGGTGGATAACGAGGGGAAATCGTTTGATGATCCTATTAAATTGGTGAATGGAGATCCTAATGAGGGATTGACGTTTAATGAGCTTTCAGTGGATTACTCAAATAACGCTGTGGATTCTGTAACCGTAGACGGGAAAGATTTATCAATATTGAATTCAAACGGATCTCTTAAAGGCTTTATAGAGTCTTATGGTTATGTTTCTAAAGATGAGAATGGTGATTCAATTACAAAAGGTGAATATCCTAATATGCTTTCAGAATTAAATGATATGGCTCGGAAATTTGCTAATAAATTTAATGAGGTTCATAGTGATGGTTATGACTTGGAAGGTATAGAAGGGGAAGATTTCTTTAAAATTAAATCGGGTGAAGATGCTGCTGAAGGAATTACAGTTGAGGATGCTATCTTGAAAGATCCTGACTTGATAGCTGCAGCTTCGGCACAGGATGGTGAAGACCCGGCCTCTGGCAACGGTGATAACGCCTCAGCATTAGCTGATGTATTTGACACACCAATAGAAGATTTAGGTGACAACACATCTGTAAATAGTTTTTACGAATCACTCATCGGTGACTTAGGTGTTCGGGCGCAGGAGGCAAATCGTATGACGAATAACACAGGCATTCTCCGTTCCCAAGTGGAAAACCAGCGAATGTCGGTCACTTCGGTATCGCTTGACGAAGAAATGTCTAATATGATCAAGTTTCAGCATGCATATAGTGCGGCAGCAAGAAGCATGACAGCAGTTGATGAGATGATTGATCGGATTATTAATAATATGGGACTAGTAGGAAGGTAGGTGATTTAATATGCGGATAACTCAAGGTATGCTATCAAACAATATGCTGAATAATTTATCGAAAAGCTATGATAGTTTGAATACATACTTTAATCAGCTTAACACCGGTAAAAAGATTACCAAACCATCAGATGATCCAGTAATTGCGATGAAAGGAATTAATTACCGCTCACAAGTGTCGGAAGTTGAACAATATTTACGAAATACGAATGAAGTACACACATGGATGGATAATTCTGATGCGGCTCTTGATAAAGCGACAAAAGCATTACAAAGAATGCGTGAATTAGCAGTACAGGCTAGTAATGATACATATGATGCTGAACAACGTAAAAATGTTAAAGAAGAAGTTGAACAGTTAAAAGAGCATCTTATTGATATCGCGAATACGAATGTGAATGGGAAATACATTTTTAACGGTACAAAAACGGACACTAAACCTGTTGAGAGTGATGGTACAATTACGATCCCTACTAACTCAGATCCTGTAACTATCGAGGTAGCGAATGGGACTAAATTGAAGGCAAATGTTGATGCAGAAAGTGTTTTTTCTGGTGATCCTAATACTGCAGATGATCTATTTGGAGATATTGACACATTCATTAAAGCACTTGAAGATGACGACCAAGCTGCTATCGAACAAAGCCTTGATACCATCGACAAAAACATTGATAATGTCATCAATGCACGAGCAGATTTAGGTGCGCGTATGAATCGATTAGATTTAGTAGAAAATCGTTTGGGTGATCAAGAAATTTCGGCAAAACGAATGATGTCGGAAAACGAGGATATCGATTATGAAAAAGTAATTACCCAATTAATTACGCAACAAAGTGTCCATCGCGCTGCATTATCAACTGGGTCCAAAATTATTCAGCCGTCATTAGTAGATTTTCTCCGCTAATCAATTCAGCCCTGATCACGCCTCGATACGGTGTTCAGGGCTTTTACTTACAAAAAAATTTTTCGAAATGCAGCTTTTAATTAGGATAGGAGGCAGGTACATGCAGTTACCGCAAATACGACTTCAATCCCAAATGGCAAAAATTCAGATTCAGCAAACTCCGGCAAGACAGGAAATTCGGCAACCTAAAGCAGACCTATCGATTGAACAGCCCAAAGCAGACTTAACGGTGAAAACGAAACCAGCTAAGCTTAATATAGACCAGACACAGGCATGGGAAGACATGAATCGCATGCATGTTTCGAAACTGATTAAAAAGTTTGCGAATGAGGGCCATCAGGCTTTGCTTGAGGGAATTGGGAGACGCGCTGAACAAGGTGCACAACTGATGAAGATTGAAAATAAAGGGAACCCGATTCCACAGCAGGCAATTGCCAATGCGTTTGATGGGATGAAAACGCTTGGTATAAAATTTATTCCTTCCCATTTTTCGGTTCACTTGGATTTTCAGCCTGCAGAAGTGGATATTAATGTAAAACCGAATAAGCCGATCATTGATGCTAAGATAAATAAACCGATCCACCAATATGAACGTGGATCAGTGAATATTAACATGAAACAGTATCAAAACTTAGATATTGATTTTGTGCATCTATTTCCAGAGTCGTAGGGAGTTTATAAAAAAAGGAAGGTTTTAGCGATGAAATTAAATACAAAATACGTTGGACAAATAAACGTTGAGGACAAAAGAAGAATCACCTTTCGTACGGGGTTACCTGGTTTCGATGAGCAAACAGAATTTGTTTTATTAGATTTCCCTGGAAACCCAGTTTTTCAGTTTTTGCAATCTGTGACAACTGAAAATCTCGCTTTTATCGTCACAAATCCGTACCATTTTTATCAAGAATACGCATTTGATTTAGATGATACAATCTTGGATAATTTGCAAATTGAATCGGAACAAGATGTTGCTGTTCTATCGATTGTCACCTTAAAAAATCCATTTAACACGAGCACATTAAATTTGAAGGCACCTGTAATTGTTAACCTAGCAAAGCAACTTGGGAAGCAATATATTATAACGACAGATGAGTACCCATCAAAAGCACCAATTTTCCCATCTGAATCCTTTAAACGAAAGGAGAATCATCATGCTCGTATTAACCAGGAAACGAAATGAAGCTATTCAAATTGGGGATGATATTGAAATTAATGTGTTGGAAATTGATGGTGACCAAATTAAATTAGGGATTGCTGCTCCAAAGTCTGTTGAAATCCATCGGAAAGAAGTCTATTTAGATATTCAAAAACAAAATGATGAAGCAGCTAATATACCATTTGATTTGCTACATCTGTTAACGGATGAAGACAATACATAAAATGTCATAAATAGTTGTGAACCCACTTAAACATTTCTCTTTTTTAGCCGATATAAAAAGAAAATGAGGAGTTGCATGGGCAATGAGGTTAGAAAATGTATCGATCGGATCCCACCCCTTGCATGATAGAAATAACAACGAGCAAATGACAACTGCAAAGGATCGATCTATTAGTCAGCTAATGGAACCTGCACAGGAGCAGAGAAATGCATTGCATAATAGCAAAGAAAAAACGAATAAGGAAGACGTAAAAAGCGTTCTTTCAAAGTTAAATGATTTTATGGAGCCACTTCGAACGAATTTAAAATTTGAATACCATGAAAAACTGGACGAGTATTATGTCACGATTGTAAATCCAAAAACAGATGAAGTAATTAAAGAAATCCCACCGAAAAAAATGCTGGATATGTATGCAGCAATGGCTGAATTTATGGGATTGTTAGTGGATGAGAAGATTTAATAAGGGGTGTTTGCAAATGGCAGCTAACAAACAATATCAAACCTACCAAAATAATTCGGTTAACACAGCATCAAGTGGTGAGTTAACCTTAATGCTTTACAATGGGTGTATTAAATTCATCAAACAAGCGATGAAAGATATGGACGGAAAAAATTATGAATCTAAAAATACGAACATACAGAAAGCACAAAATATTATTCAAGAATTAATGATAACATTAGATCCAAAAATTGAAATTTCCAATCAGCTTTTACCATTATATGAATACATGCAGTTCCAACTTAAGGAAGGAAATATAAAAAATGATGTGAGCCTGCTTGAAGAAGTTCTAGGCTTTGTAACTGAATTTCGTGACACATGGAAAGAAGTTATTTTAAAAACCCGCCAAAAACAATTTACGCAAGGGGCAAGTGTTTGATGAATCGCCTGGAGCCACTTTTTCAAGTTACATTAGAGTTGGAAGAAATACTTAGTCGAGATATCTCGGCTAAGAATCGTGAAGCAATTATTGGCGATGTCAATCGGTTAATAGAAAAAAGAGGGGATCTTCTACAAGAACTTACACCTCCATTCACAGATGAAGAAAATCAAATTGGCGAAAAGCTTGTTACGATGAACAACACCATACAGCAAAGCATGGCTTCTCTTTTTGCTGATTTAAAACAGGAAATGAAACAAGTTAAAAAACAAAAAAAATCGAATAAGACGTATACAAATCTATATAAAAATGTCCAAACGATTGACGGAATGTTTATGGATAAAAAAGAGTAGAAAACTTCTTTATAAAGAGGTTTTCTATTTTTTTATGAAATAGGTTACTTGCAAGCCCTTATGTAGAACGACTTTACTTACTTTTCGACAAAAATCTTCAACTTTTTTGCAATTATTTATTGGTTTAAGCAGGAATTGGACGGGGTATTGTTGAATAGTAAATACATAAGGATGAAAGGAGGACACTTTTATGAAATATAACATTCGTGGTGAGAATATTGAGGTGACTGGAGCTATACGTGATTATGTGCAAAAGAAAATTAGTAAGCTGGAAAAATACTTTGATACACCGCCAACCTCAGATGTACATGTGAATTTAAGTGTCTATAATGATGAGCAGAAAATTGAGGTTACCATTCCGATGACCAATTTATTACTTCGTGCAGAGGTAGAGCACATTGATTTATATGCTGCCATCGACCTTGTAGTAGACAAACTGGAAAGACAAATACGTAAATATAAAACTAAAGTTAATCGTAAATTTCGGCAAAATGGTTCTCCTAAACATGTATTTGCCGAACTTGAAAAAGAATCAGCTGCAGTTCAATTAGAGGAATCAGATGATGAAGTAGATATTGTGAGAACGAAACGATTTAATTTAAAACCAATGGATTCAGAAGAAGCTGTACTACAAATGGATATGTTAGGACACGCATTTTATGTTTTCACAAATGCTGTGTCAGGTGATACAAATGTTGTTTATCGTCGCAAAGACGGAAGATATGGATTGATTGAACCAAATAGTTAATAGATATAAATGAGAGGGCTGGCACACATGTCAGCCTTCTTTTTATGCTTAATTATCAGCGTTTATACTGCGTTTGTCTAAATTTGTCGAAGAGATTACCAAATTTGGATTTTGGATCAATTGTTTTACCATATTTTCGGTAAATAGACGAAAATCACTGTCGGATCTTGACGTTTTGCTTGAAAAACATGTCGAATTGAAACCCAAAATCGAAAAATGGCAATTGGTCTAAAATATCGTATCCATGGTATAAATAAGATGCAAGAAAGAAAGGAGGAAATACATATGAATGAACAAGACTGCATCGCGTTTGATGCTCTCGTGATAAAAGTGCAGCAACATGAAGAAACGATAACACAATTAATGGAGATTGTTGCTGCAACGAATCGGAAATTAACTGAACTATCGCGAAACCAACATAATATAGATAAAAATTATTCACTCTCATGAATGGATCTCCTCGATTTGCAGCTCCGGGTTTTTATGCCCAGTTTCCGCAGACTTTCCTCAGCGAAGAGCAGTTCCGCCCGGAGCTGCTCTTTACATTTCCAAAAAAGGCATACAGGGAACCCTCACTACACGTTGATCAAATCACAAGCAGTTGTCATACTTGTTTAGATAGTGTTATTATTAAGTGTGGATTATAATTTTTTGTATGTAGTGATTTTTAACTTGAGGAGCGTTTTATATGCCTGGATTATTGAAAAAGATTTTTGGTGATGGAAACCAAAAACAACTCAATCGATATCAAAAAATAGTAGACAAGATAGATGCATTAGAACCGGAATATGAAAAATTAACTGATGACGAATTAAAAGGAAAAACAGAAGCATTTAAAGAACGTTACCAAAACGGCGAAAGTCTTGATGATATGATGGT
This sequence comes from Virgibacillus sp. FSP13, assembly GCF_054048505.1. NCBI lineage: Bacteria > Bacillati > Bacillota > Bacilli > Caryophanales > Bacillaceae > Virgibacillus > Virgibacillus sp. FSP13. The sequence continues at coordinate 24,319 of NZ_JBSVKG010000013.1, forward strand.
AGAAGCCTATGCAACAGTCCGGGAGGCTTCTAAGCGGGTACTTGAGATGCGTCCATTCCCAGTCCAGTTAATGGGTGCCATTGCCCTCCACGAAGGTAATATCGCTGAAATGAAAACTGGGGAAGGAAAAACACTTGCTTCGACATTACCCGCCTATTTGAACGCTCTTTCCGGAAAAGGTGTCCATATTATCACAGTAAACGATTATTTAGCTAGTCGTGACGCCGAAGAAATGGGAGAATTGTATGGTTTTCTCGGTTTAACAGTCGGTTTAAATGGCAATGGCTTATCTAAAGAAGAGAAGCGGGATGCGTACTATTGTGATATTACGTACGGTACAAATAATGAGTATGGTTTTGATTACTTACGTGACAATATGGTTCTTTATAAAGAGCAAATGGTTCAGCGCCCACTAAATTTTGCCATCATCGATGAAGTTGACTCGATTTTAATTGATGAAGCAAGAACACCATTAATTATCTCCGGGTCCGCTCAAAAATCTGCAGCCATGTATCAGCAAGCAGACTCGTTTGTAGGCATGCTTAAACATGAAACAGATTATACGTATGATGAAAAAACAAAAGGTGTCCAGTTAACAGAAGAGGGAATCAATAAAGCAGAACGTTATTTTTCGATTGAAAATCTATTTGATCTAAACCATGTTACATTGACACATCATATTAACCAAGCATTGAAAGCTCATGCTTCGATGCATCGTGATACAGATTATGTAGTGCAGGAAGGTGAAGTTGTTATTGTCGACCAGTTTACCGGAAGATTAATGAAAGGGCGACGCTATAGTGACGGACTTCATCAAGCGATTGAAGCAAAAGAAGGCTTACAAATTCAAAATGAGAGCATGACACTAGCATCGATTACCTTCCAGAACTTTTTCCGTATGTATCAAAAACTTTCTGGTATGACTGGTACAGCAAAAACGGAAGAAGAAGAATTTCGTAATATTTACAACATGGATGTTATCGCGATTCCAACAAATAAACCAATTATTCGTGATGACCGCGCAGACATGATTTATAAATCAATGGAAGGCAAGTTTCGTGCTGTAGTTGAGAACATTAAAGAGCGTTATGAAAAAGGACAACCAGTATTAGTAGGTACGGTTGCTGTAGAAACATCTGAACTGATTTCGAAAATGTTGAAAAAAATGGGTGTGAAGCATAATGTTTTGAATGCTAAAAATCACTACAGAGAAGCAGAGATTATCGAAAATGCAGGCCAAAAAGGTGCAGTAACGATTGCGACAAATATGGCTGGGCGTGGAACCGACATTAAGCTTGGGGATGGTGTCGTTGATCTTGGCGGACTTGCGGTAATCGGAACGGAGCGACATGAATCGCGTCGGATTGATAACCAGCTGCGTGGGCGGTCAGGACGTCAAGGTGATCCAGGGTTATCGCAATTTTATTTATCGATGGAAGATGAATTAATGCGTCGATTTGGCTCTGATAACCTACGCTCAATGATGGAAAAGTTAGGGATGGATGATACTCAGCCAATTGAGAGTAAAATGGTTTCGCGAGCCGTTGAATCAGCACAAAAACGTGTCGAGGGAAACAACTTTGACGCACGTAAAACCGTATTGTCTTATGACGATGTCTTACGTCAACAACGCGAAATTATTTATAAACAACGGTTTGATGTAATTGATTCTGAAAACCTACGTGAAATTATTGAAGGCATGATTAAGTCAACTGTAGAACGAGTTGTACACTCTCATACAGCTGATGACATCGATGAAAATTGGGAATTAAATGCGATTGTTGAGTATGCACATGGGAATTTGTTAGATCCTGAAGATATTTCAACGGATGATATACTAGGGAAAGAGCCTGAAGAAATAATTGATTGGATTATGGAAAAAGTTAATGCTAAATATGATGAAAAAGAAGCAGAATTAACTCCAGAACAAATGCGTGAATTTGAGAAGGTTATTTTACTAAGAACAGTTGATACAAAATGGATGGATCATATTGATCAGATGGAACAATTACGTCAAGGTATTCATTTAAGGGCATACGGTCAAAATGATCCATTGCAAGAGTATCAAGCAGAAGGCTACCATATGTTTGAGGAAATGATTGTTGCAATTGAAGAGGAAGTATCTAAATATGTAATGAAAGCACAAATTCGTGAAAACCTGCAGCGTGAGGAAGTCGTGAAGAATACCCAAGCTGTTTCTGGTGGAGAAGAAAATAAGAAGAAAACCCGCAAGCCATATGTGAAGAAGGAAAACATCGGCCGTAATGATCCTTGTCCTTGTGGAAGCGGGAAAAAATATAAAAATTGTCACGGAAAATAACAACAATTATTCCCTTACGAAGAGAAATTCGTAAGGGAATAATAGAAAGACAGAAGAAATTTGCTGAGGTGAAAATAATGGAACTAGTAGAAATAAACCACGAATTAGAAAAAATAGCTGGACGAATTACCGATTTTAGGGGGTCTCTTTGACTTAGAAAATAAACAAGATCGGATTAAGGAATTGGAAATGGAGATGACAGACCCCGATTTTTGGAACGATCAAACGACTGCTCAAAAGGTTATTAATGAATCGAATGGTCTAAAAGAATATGTAGATGGCTTTACCGATCTTGAAGAAAAATTGGCTGATTTACAGGTGAGTTATGAATTAGTAAAAGAAGAAAATGATCCAGACTTATTTACGGACTTAGAACAAGGGATGGCAGAGTTACGTGAGCACGCTAATGCGTTTGAATTACAAATGCTGTTAAGTGAACCATATGATGCTAACAACGCGATTTTGGAACTACATCCGGGTGCTGGTGGAACAGAATCGCAGGATTGGGCAAGTATGCTACTACGAATGTACCAACGATGGGCTGATAATAAAGGTTTCCATGTACAAACAGTTGATTATTTACCTGGTGATGAAGCGGGTGTGAAAAGTGTTACATTGCTAATAAAAGGTCACAATGCATATGGTTATTTAAAAGCAGAAAAGGGCGTTCATCGGTTGGTACGTATTTCGCCGTTTGATTCATCTGGTCGACGACACACATCATTCGTTTCCTGTGACGTGATGCCGGAATTTGACGATGATGTAGAGGTTGATATTCGGACGGAAGATATCAAAGTTGATACGTATCGAGCAAGCGGTGCTGGTGGTCAGCATGTTAACACAACTGATTCAGCGGTGAGAATTACACATATACCGACAAATGTAGTTGTTACCTGCCAATCGGAACGGTCACAAATTCAAAACCGTGAACAAGCCATGAAAATGTTAAAGTCTAAGCTGTATCAATTGGAAATCGAACGGCAGCAACAAGAACTTGATGACATTCGCGGAGAACAGAAGGAAATCGGTTGGGGGAGTCAAATTCGCTCATATGTTTTCCACCCATATTCTATGGTAAAGGATCATCGTACAAATGTTGAAGTTGGTAACACGCAAGGTGTAATGGACGGAGATCTTGATCCATTTATTGATGCTTATTTGCGATCCCAAATTAGCTAAGTTATGTCATGAAATTGACACAATTTGCCATGATCATTGATCCCCCTGCATTTTGGTATGATAGAGACAAAATTATGGACTGGATAAGGGTTTTAAAACTTTATAAAAGGGTTATAATAAACACTGATAGTCAATATTAAATTTTGTTAGGGGGATTTAAAGATGAAGAAATGGCTATTTACCGTTCTTTTTGGTACAGCTCTAGTATTAGGTGCTTGTGGCGGTGGGGATGACGATGCAAGCGAGGAACCTGCAGATAACGGAGATGATACTGCAACAGAAGAATCTGCAGATAATGGCGGTACAGTAGATGCTTCAGCAGCTGAAGAAGTATTTAAGAGTAACTGTGCATCTTGCCATGGGGCAGACCTATCTGGTGGAGCAGGTCCTAATTTGCAAAAAGTAGGATCTAAATACTCTGCAGATGAAATCGCTGATATCATTAAAAATGGTAAAGAAGGCGATCAAGGAACAATGCCAGCAGGAATGGCTACTGGTGACGATGTAGACTTGTTAGCTTCATGGTTAGCAGAAAAGAAATAAGAAATTGAAATTGTTAAATCAAACACACAAAAGCTTGGACCTTCCATCATGGCCAAGCTTTCTGTTTTTCCTCTGTACTTCCTTCACATATAATTATGAATTCCCATAAAAAAACTAACTTTCTGAAGAGTTAAAATAATACAGCGTTTGAAATGAAAATGTAATATTTTTTTGTCTAAAAATACTGGCGAAAAATGTTATACTGGATAAGTATAAATAGGATTTAATTGAATGTAGCATGATTTTGATTTTATTTATATGAAGTTTCGACATCCTAGAACAAACAACAATAAACTAAAAGGTGATTGAAATTATGATAAAAATGAAAGACGTGTATAAAACATATCCAAACGGTGTGACAGCACTTAATGGCATTAATATATCGATTGAACAGGGCGAATTTGTTTACATAGTAGGCCCTAGTGGTGCAGGTAAGTCAACGTTTATTAAGTTGATGTATCGAGAGGTTAAACCAACAGGAGGAACTATTGTTATTAATGAAAAAGATATGAGTGAGCTTAGAGAACGAAATGTTCCATATCTAAGACGCGATATTGGTGTTATTTTTCAGGATTTTAAGCTCTTACCAAAACTAACAGTCTATGAAAATATCGCATTTGCATTAGAGGTTATTGAGGAATCTCCGCGAAATATACGAAAACGTGTAATGGAGGTACTAGACCTTGTTGGCTTAAAAAACAAAGCTAGATTTATCCCAGATGAATTATCAGGTGGTGAACAACAGCGCGTTTCGATTGCACGTGCGATTGTGAATAATCCGAAAGTTGTTATTGCCGATGAGCCTACCGGAAATTTAGATCCCGATACATCATGGGGAATCATGCGGATTTTTGAAGAAATTAATGATAGAGGTACAACAATTATTATGGCGACACATAACAAAGAGATAGTTAACACAATAAAAAAACGTGTAATCGCAGTAGAGGATGGCTTGATTGTAAGGGACGAACATCGAGGTGAATACGGCTATGAGATTTAGAACAATGAAACGTCATTTTCGTGAAGGTGTTAAAAATATTTTTCGTAATGGCTGGATGACCGTTGCCTCTGTTGGTGCTGTTACGACAACATTGATTTTAGTAGGGGCATTCCTTGCCTTAATGCTCAACTTAAATCAGATGGCAGACAATATTGAAGATGATGTCGAAATCAATGTGTTGATTGACCTTACTGCGAACGAGGATCAAATTAAACAATTAGGCGATAAAATCCAACAAATCGGTGATGTCGATTCAGTTGTGTTTTCTTCAAAGGACGAACAACTGGAAGAATTGATTGAAAGTATGGGAAAAGAAGGAGATTCCTGGCAGTTATTTGAACAAGATAACCCACTTAATCACGTTTATGTAGTTAAAACAAAAGATCCACTAGACACATTAGATGTGGCAAATAAGATTGATGATTTTGATAATGTACAAGAAGTCAATTACGGAAAAGATGTTGTACAGCGCCTATTCGAGTTTAATAAATACGCACGAAATATTGGCTTGGTATTGATTGTTGGTCTGCTCTTTACAGCGATTTTCCTTATCTCAAACACAATAAAACTTACAATTATGGCTAGAAGTAAAGAAATAGGGATTATGAAACTAGTTGGTGCAGCTAACGGCTTTATCAGATGGCCATTTTTCATTGAAGGTATGTTGCTCGGTGTACTTGGTTCCATCATTCCAATCGCAGCAATTCTAGGTGGTTATTATTATATAGAAAATAATCTTAGCGAGAATTTCTCATATAGCTTTGTTGATTTACTGCCATACAATCCATTTGCATGGCAACTATCGCTTATTATTCTACTAATTGGTGCACTAATCGGTATTTGGGGAAGTGTGATGAGTGTCCGCAAGTTCTTAAAAGTATAAGACAGTTTATAAAAAATTGCTGCTTTTGAGTACGAATAAAAATTGTTAGATGCTGTGAGCAGTTGCAATATACGTAGACTCCCGTGGGAAAGCAAAGTGTATTGCAACTGTACTCAATACATACAAAAAGAACCAGGGTAAAGATGGACAAGAATGAAGCATGTTTTTTACAGGGGAAAGGAGATGCGAGATGAAAAAAATAGTTTCGTATATACTTATAGGTATTCTATTACTTGGAGCAAACTTCAGCAGTTGGAAACATGTTGAGGCGAAATCAATGGATGACGTGGATAAAAAAATCAATGAGTTGCAAAAAGAAAAAGAAGCACTAAAAGATAAACAAGGTGATATCAGCAATAAACAGGATAAAACCGAACAAAAGATTGACAAGAATTTATCAAAGCAAGATACAGTTGAAAGTGATATTAAAACAATAGATAAAAAGCTATCAAATACAAAAACCAAAATCCAAGCGAAACAAGATGAAATTAAATCAACGAATGAAGAATTGGAACAACTAAAAACAAAAATTGAAAATTTAAAAGTGGAAATTAAAGAATTACAAGATAGCATCAAGGAACGAGAGTCTCTACTAAAGGAACGATTACGCGCAATCCAAAAAAACGGCGGAAGCATGAAGTATATGGAGGTTATCCTTGGTTCTCAAAGCTTTGGTGACTTTATCAGCAGATCATCGGCGGTAAACACAATTATGGATTCTGATAAAAACATAATGGAGTCTCTTGCAGCAGACAAAAAGGCATTAGAAAAAAAGAAAATTGAAGTCCAGGAAAGTAAAAAAGAAGTAGAAAAGAAGAAAAGTGCGTTAGAAGATCAAAAAAATGAATTAGAGTCGTTGAAAACCCAATTAGATGAACAAGCGGCGGAAAAGGAAAAATTGATGGCTCAACTAGAAGAGGAACACGAACATTTAGAGGATTACAAGATGTCTCTTGAAGAGCAGCAACGAGTGATGGAACAACAGGCTGCAGCGATCGATAAAGCAAAGAAATCCGCTATGAATCAGAAGGCGGAACTAGAAAGACAAGCTAAGGAAAGAAGAGCAAAAGCACAGTCAAGTACTTCAAATCATTCGGGTGGTTCTAGTAATTCAGGGAATATCAGTACTGGTGGAAGTGGCACATTAATTTGGCCTGCAAATGGTAGATTTTCTTCGGGCTATGGATCTAGAAGCTTAGGATATCATTATGGAATTGACATTGCTAATTCAGTTGGCACACCAATCCATGCAGCAGAATCTGGTACAGTTACAAGAGCAGAATACTCTAGCAGTTATGGGAATGTAGTATATATCTATCATCCACATTTAAATTTAACAACTGTATACGCTCATATGTCTAGTCTTTCTGTAAGTTATGGGCAACAAGTAAGCGTAGGTCAGCAAATAGGGAACATGGGGAACACTGGTAATTCATATGGAAGTCATTGCCATTTTGAAGTTCACAAAGGGCAATGGAAATATCATAGTGGAGTAAATCCAATGCCATATCTCAAATGATTTGGATTACATTATTTGACGCATGCATGCATAAACTATAGTATTAAAGGCATCGCACATTACGGTGTGGTGCCTTTTAGTATATGATCAACGTTGGAGTGTGGTTGCTAAGAAACATCATACTTCTAAGCTTTCCATCTCTCTAACAATTTGGGAAAATAAGTTAGCATTTTTTGTTTTCCTTACATATGGAACCACCAATCAGAAAATAACAATTGGGGTGAAAAAATGACGTTTAAAAAGCAGCACATCGTCTTTATTTTAATTGCGGCTTTGGTTCTAGGTTTTGCCGGTGCGTATTTTGGTGTGAAACTGGCACAGCCGGACGAGCAAGTCAAAGAAGAAAATGCTGAGGCCCCCTTAATTAAAGGTGATGAAGAAGTAGAACAACCAGAGAACATGGATAAAGTTGTCCAAGCATTCGGGTTAATTAAGAAGCATTATTTAATGGACGTTGATGATCAGCAATTAGTTGAAGGTGCGATCAAAGGGATGCTCGGGTCGTTGGATGATCCTTACAGCACCTACATGGATGCTGAAACGATGAAGAATTTTAATGAAACAATTGAATCTTCCTTTGAAGGCATTGGTGCAGAGGTAAGTATGGTTGATGGGAAAGTAACAATCATTGCACCAATCAAAGACTCACCAGCTGAAGAAGCGGGATTAAGACCAAATGATCAAATTCTAACCGTTGATGAAGAAAGTGTAGAAGGTCTTGAACTTGCGGAAGCAGTTGAAAAGATTCGTGGTGAAAAAGGATCTGAAGTCGTTTTAAAAGTTCAGCGAGCAGGGGTTTCGGATCCATTTAATGTTACGATTAAACGTGATGATATTCCAGTTGAGACGGTTCATTCAAATGTAAAGAAAATAGATGGCAAAAAAACTGGCATACTGGAAATCACTACATTTTCTGAGAATACGGCAACAGAATTTAATGAACAGTTGGCAAAACTTGAGAAAGATGGTATTGAAGGGTTAGTTATTGATGTACGAGGAAATCCTGGCGGTCTTTTTAATGCTGTAGAAGACATTTTGAAGCTATTTATTCCGAAAGATATGCCGTATGTTCAGATTGAAGATCAAGATGGAGGAAAATCCCCTTATTATTCTGAACTTGATGCAAAAAAAGAGTATCCAATTAGTGTCGTAATTGATGAAGGCAGTGCGTCCGCTTCTGAAATCCTTGCTGTAGCAATGAAAGAAGCGGGATATGATGTTGTTGGAACAAAAAGCTTTGGAAAAGGAACCGTACAACAAGCAGTTCCGATGGGGGATGGAAGCACAATTAAATTGACCTTTTATAAATGGCTCTCACCAACAGGAATGTGGATTCATGAAAAAGGGATAAAACCGACAATCAAGGTTAAACAACCAGATTATTTTTATTCCAACCCTGTTCAAATAGAAAATCCACTGACATATAACCATACAGGTGAAAAAGTGAAAAACATTCAAATAATGTTGGATGGACTAGGTTATAATCCTGGAAGAAGTGATGGCTACTTTAATAAACAAACAGTGGAAGCAGTAAAAACATTCCAACAAGACAATGATATAAAAGTGACAGGGGAAATTGATGAAAAAACAGCTGGCTTAATCGAAGCACAAATCGTTGATCATATCCGTGATGGTGATGACGATCGCCAAATGGAAAAAGCATTAAATGAACTATACAAGTAACCTAAATCCGCGAGAATCTCTCGCGGATTTTTTAAATTGAAATTTGTGATACACGAAACGCTTTGTCATGGTAAAATAGGATTATTAATAAGTTGGAAAAGCAGGAGTCTGTTAATTGATTATCGAATATAAACAATAGGAAAGTGGCTTAGTGCTGGAAGGTGATCAAATGGTAGAAGCATGGTTAATGGAATTACTGATGGGAATTGGAAGACTATTTCTAAATCCGTTGTTATATTGGGCAGTTATTTTAGTTGTCTTAAGTGGAATTAGTCGAATTAAAAGAGAACGAAATAATTTTGGTACAAAAATTTTCGATGTGTTTTCGGAATGGAATAACACATGGCTTATTTCTATTATTTCAGGTCTTGTTTTATCATTATTTACGTTAGGAATTGGTATTGTTTTTTCCTATGAAACTATTTTATTGTTAAGTGTGGTTAGTATTGTATTAAGTTTATCATTGAGGTTTACGCTTCTTTCCCCGAGTTATACAATTGGACTTACATATCTATTACTATTGTTTATTCCATATTTTTTAAAACAGCAATCATTTGTTGAAATGGACAGTAATTTATTCACCGAGTCAAACTTTTCAGGATTGGTTTTATTACTTGGGATGTTTCTAGTTGTGGAGGCAATTCAATTAAGGCGAGTGAAACGAAATGCATCATTTCCTGATTTGATCTTGGGTAATCGCGGGAAATGGGTGGGACAACACCATGTAAAGAAGATGAGTGTTATTCCATTTTTTGTACTAGTGCCTTCTGGCTTCATTACATCCTTTATTCCATTTTGGCCATATTTTTCATTTGGTGGGGACACGTACAGTATTTTATTGGTCCCGTTTTTAATCGGGTTTGATCATGTAATAAAAGGAAACATTCCACAAATAGTTCAACGAAAACTGGCAACATCGATCGGTACACTTGGTGTGCTCGTATTGTTATTGGCTTCACTGAGTATGGTTGTCTCATGGATATCGTTAGTAGCTGTTTTAGTAGCTATTATAGGCAGAGAATTTATCAGCTATAAGCATCGAATTCGCGATAAAGCAAAAGTACCTTATTTTAATATTTCGGCAAACGGATTAAAGGTTTTGGCAATTATACCAGATACACCGGCGGATCGATTAGGAATACTTACAGGTGAAACAATTTACAAGGTGAATGGTCAGAAAGTACTTGATGTAGCAGGTTTTTACCGAGCACTGCAAGCTAATGGTGCATTTTTTAAACTGGATATTGTGGATGACTCAGGTGAAATTCGCTTCGTACAAAGCGCGTTTTACCAGGGTGATCATCATGAATTAGGAGTTTTATTTGCAAAAGAAAAATATCGCAGTGACGAACAACAACAGCCGATAAATTATGCAGAGTAAACACAAAATTTGGAGCACCTGACTGGGATGCGCAAAGATTTTTACTGGTAACACCAACGAAAATTGCAAAATCGCAAATTCGTCAAGACGACACGAAAATAATTACTAGGATTAACAGAAAATGAAGGCCTCTAATGTGAGACCTTCATTTTTTATATCCTAAAATATTCCTTTTATATTTTCCCCTCTTTTATTACAAACTAGTGGTAACGGAATTAATTTGAGGAGAAAGCGAAATGAAAAGCTATTTACTAAGCGTGTGGAATGCACTCGACCCTATTTATTTTCGTATGACCCGTTTACATTATGTAACGGACCATGAACAACAAAATACATTATTTCGCGTTAGGCTAACCCGATATAAAGGAAAGTCGGCCGTGCTAAGCGATGGTACAATAATTAATAAAAATGATTTACTCATAAAAATTCACTTGCACAATGTAAAGATGCTTCGTGATCTGAACCAAATTAATAGTGAGATGAAGCGAGGGGTGTATGTTTATCATATGATTAAACGCTCTTTGCCTCGGCTCGCCAATTTTGTAAGGATGCATCAGAAAACAAATGAAATTAAAGGTATTATTGGGATAACAACTTTGTATCGTGGTGCAGACCAACTAGGATTTGAGATCTATCCAATCAGTAATTTTTATTATATTCTTTATAAAAAGTTGACTTTCCTGCCGATTAATTTCTTGGGAAACACACCATGTCTTCAACAGCCGGTATATTTGTTTATGTCGAAAGAGCAATTGTTGAAGCTAGGATTCTGATTGCGTTGTAATATGATGAAAAGTAATTTCTGGTCGACTGCCAATGCGGATATTTAATCCTGTTTGACCTAATCCCTCACTAATGTAGTATGGCATGTTGTTTTGCTTATGCAGCCCTTTAATAATATGTTGGCGTGCAAGTTTTCCCATTTTAGCTAGATGGTATGCTTTTGGGTAACATATTTGTCCACCGTGAAAATGACCTGCCATCAAATAGTCAAATTTATAACTGTCCATGTCCAGCACTACTGTTGGGTCATGAGTCAGAATTATGTTAGTCCCATTTTTAACATGTTGAAAAGCTAATGGGATATTACTTCGGTTTGTACTATAGTCATCAATGCCGATAATATTTACCTTGTTTCCGTTTATTGTGATTGTTTCACTAGCATTTTGTAAAACATGGCAGTCATAAGTTTCTAACAGCATTTTGAGTTCATGAAGTTCCGTGTCATGGAGGACGTAATCATGATTGCCAAATACTGCATAAATACCATATTTCGGATGTAAACGCTGGAGAACGGCAAGATAAGGTGCTAGTTTTGGAATGCTTCGTTTGCGATCTAAGAAATCCCCTGTTAAGGCGATGATATCAAACGATTCATTCCTTAGTTTAGTTGCTAATTGCTCCGGTGTTATCGAAATATGTTCTACATGTATATCGGAAAGATGCAGAATGGATAATGACTGGTTTAGATTGTTTGGTTGGCTTGCGACTGTAATTTTATTGATTGTAACGTCTTTTGTGTTTTTATATGCTTTGTAGATAAAAATAATAAAAATGATCAGAATAAGCGTAAGTAAAATTTTCATAGAAGAAAGCTCCTCTCCACTCAAAATTATACCATGCATCTTTAGACTGGTTGACAGGTAATTGATGGGATTAGCTACATGGAGATGATCGCAATGAATCAACGAATAGCAGCATTGTTTTTGCCATTTATGCAAATTCAAACAGGGCATCATCATGTTGCAGATGCGTTAATACATGATTTGAAAAATTGTGAGCAAAAAATAACTTGTGATAAAGTGGATATCTTATCCTATAGTTATGGAAAAATCGAGAAAGCAGTGTCATCCACATATTTGGCGTGGATCAAACGATTCCCGAATGTTTATAATTGGCTTTACCAGCATGCAGCATATAACCGAAATGTTCACTCCGGTCGTCATGTTCTCTACGAATTATTATTTACATATTTTTTTAAGCGATTGATCCAGGAGAAAAAGCCTCGGATAATTTTTTGTACACATGCGCTTCCTTCCATGATTGCCAGTAGTTTAAAAGAGAAAAAACAGCTTGATGCGATAATTATTAATGTGTATACGGATTACTTCATTAATCGTGTATGGGGCTTACATGGTATTGATTATCATTTTGTCCCAACTGCTATGGTCAAAAATTACTTAGTAGCCCAAGGAATTCAAGCTGATCGTATTTTTATTACAGGTATTCCAGTCCATGCTTCATTTTCGAAACAGAGAAAGAAGCGGCAGACAACAAGGGAAATCACACTGCTTGTTACTGGAGGAAGTCTTGGGGTTGGAGCAATAGCGCGTTTACTGGATAAAATATGGGAAGATCGTCTGCGGTTTCATATTTTATGTGGTAAAAATATAAAGTTGTTCAAAGAAATTAAACGGAGAGGTAACCCGAATGTAATCCCCCATTCTTATATAACAAGCAGAGACGAGATGAATGATTTATATGAACAAGTGGATGCTGTTGTGACAAAGCCAGGCGGTGTCACCATAAGTGAAAGTTTACAAAAGAAAAAACCGATTTTTGTTTATAATCCATTGCCGGGTCAAGAGGAAATTAACGCGGATCAGTTGCAGCAGCAAGGATTGGTAATACGAGCAACACTAAACGATTTGGAACATCAAATTATTAACTTTTTCTCAAACAGCCATCAAAGGGAAAAGTACCAGCAAACAATCAATGCATATCACAAAAATCTTGTTGGTGAACCAATATACACAATTGTTGACAAGTTAATAGCTACCCGTACAAAATAAAAAACATCAGCGACTGGCTGGTGTTTTTGTGTTTAGGAAAGAATGATTTTATTGGTTGAAATTCGGGTACAATGGTCAGTAGCAATAATAAGCAAAATGTTAGAATATTTGTTCGTGTTTATGTTAAACTAGATGAATAATGGCAAGATGATTCTGAAGATGAACGGAGGTTGCCTTGTGGAAGAACAGTTTGAACTAGTGGCTAAATATGAGCCTCAGGGAGATCAACCGAAAGCAATAAAAGAAATAGTTGAAAAAGTGTTGGCGGGTCAACGCCATCAAACACTACTTGGTGCAACGGGTACAGGGAAAACATTTACTGTCTCAAACGTTGTCAAGGAGATCAATCGACCAACACTTGTCATAGCACATAATAAAACATTGGCGGGTCAGCTTTACAGTGAGTTTAAGGAATATTTCCCGAACAATGCTGTTGAATATTTTGTAAGTTTTTATGATTATTATCAACCAGAAGCATATGTACCTTCTTCAGATACATTTATTGAGAAAGATGCTAGTATCAATGATGAAATCGATAAATTACGCCACTCAGCGACGTCATCACTTTTTGAACGACGTGATGTTTTAGTAGTTGCTAGTGTTTCCTGTATTTATGGGCTAGGTTCACCAGAAGAATATGGTAGTCACATGCTTTCATTAAGGATGGGAATGGAAAAAGAACGTGATCAATTGTTGCGTGATTTGGTAGATATTCAATATGCAAGAAATGATATTGATTTTCAACGTGGTACATTCCGTGTGCGGGGGGACTCTGTTGAAGTAATTCCAGCTTCACGAGAAGAGCATTGTTTACGAGTTGAATTTTTTGGTGATGAGATAGACCGAATCCGTGAAGTTGATGCACTAACAGGGGAAATAATTGGTGACCGGGAACACGTAACGATATTCCCTGCTTCCCACTTCGTTACACGGGAGGAAAGACTGAAGAAAGCGATTGAAAATATTGAAAAAGAGCTAGAAGAACGATTAAAAGAATTACGTGATCAAAACAAACTGCTGGAAGCGCAGCGACTAGAACAACGGACAAATTATGATATAGAAATGATGCAAGAAATGGGCTTTTGTTCGGGAATTGAAAACTATTCAAGGCATTTGACGTTGCGCGAGGAAGGGGCAACTCCATATACGCTGTTTGATTATTTTCCGGATGACTTCCTGGTGGTGATCGATGAGTCGCATGCTACGTTACCACAAATTAGAGGGATGTATAATGGTGACAGAGCTAGAAAACAAGTGTTAGTTGATCATGGATTTCGGCTTCCATCAGCATTGGATAACCGACCATTGAAATTTGGTGAATTTGAGAAACAAACCAATCAGCTCATTTACGTTTCGGCAACTCCTGGACCGTATGAGATGGAGCACTCACCGAAAATGACTGAGCAAATTATTCGTCCAACTGGTTTGTTGGATCCCAAAATAGACGTTCGCCCAATTAAGGGACAAATTGACGATTTAATTGGTGAGATTAATGAGCGAACAGAGCGCAATGAGCGAGTGCTCGTTACGACACTGACGAAGAAGATGGCGGAAGATTTAACGGATTATTTAAAAGAGCTTGGTATAAAAGTTGCTTACCTACATTCGGAAATAAAAACATTGGAGCGGATCGAAGTTATTCGTGATTTGCGAACAGGAAAATATGATGTACTCGTTGGGATTAACTTATTACGTGAAGGGCTTGATATACCGGAAGTTTCTCTCGTTGCTATTTTAGATGCAGACAAGGAAGGATTTTTACGTTCCGACCGTTCGTTAATCCAAACGATGGGGCGTGCAGCAAGAAATGAACATGGTGAAGTTATTATGTACGCTGACAAAATTACAAAATCCATGCAGGTTGCGATCGATGAAACGAATCGTCGTCGTGAAAAGCAAATGGCATATAATGATGCACATAATATTACTCCGAAAACAATTAAAAAAGATGTACGCGATGTAATTCAAGCAACCATTGCAGCCGAAGATCAGGAAACATATGATGAAAAGACGAAGGATATTTCGAAGTTACCGAAGAAGGAAAAGAAAAAACTTATCGAGAATATGGAGAAAGAAATGAAAGATGCAGCCAAGGCGCTTGATTTTGAAAAAGCTGCAGAATTGCGCGATATTGTTCTTGAACTAAAAGCGGAAGGATGACCGTCTTATGCCTAGTAAATCTATACAAATAAAAGGTGCCAGAGCACACAATTTAAAAAACATCGATATAAACATTCCGAAAAACAAACTTGTTGTCTTAACTGGCTTATCAGGATCAGGTAAGTCATCACTTGCATTTGACACAATTTATGCGGAAGGCCAGCGCCGTTATGTTGAATCCCTTTCTGCATACGCACGCCAGTTTTTAGGACAGATGGATAAGCCTGACGTTGATGCAATTGAAGGACTATCTCCTGCGATATCGATAGATCAAAAGACAACGAGTAGGAATCCACGTTCAACAGTCGGAACAGTTACAGAAATCTATGATTACTTACGTCTGCTTTTCGCTCGGATAGGTCGCCCGACATGTCCAAAACATGGTATCGAAATTAGCTCACAAACCGTACAACAAATGGTTGATCGTATTTTGGAATATCCAGAGCGCACTAAATTACAACTTCTTGCCCCAGTTGTTTCTGGACGTAAAGGGGAACATGTCCAAACGTTTGAGAAGTTAAAACAAGAAGGATATGTCCGGATTCGTGTAGATAAAGAGATGCGTGAGGTAACGGATGAAATCAAACTCGAGAAAAATAAAAAGCATTCAATTGAGGTTGTGGTAGACCGGATCGTTGTAAAAGATGGGATTGCCGGCCGCCTAAGTGATTCAATTGAAACAGCTTTAGCTCTTGGTGAAGGCAATCTAATTGTCGATGTGATTGGTGAAGAGGAATTAAAATTTAGTGAAAACCATGCATGTCCGATTTGTGGATTTTCGATCAGTGAACTGGAGCCTCGCCTATTTTCCTTTAATAGCCCATTTGGAGCGTGTCCAACTTGTGATGGATTAGGAACCAACTTGGAGGTTGATCTTGATTTGGTTATTCCAGATTGGGATAAAACGTTAAATGAACACGCGATTGCCGCTTGGGAACCAATTAGTTCGCAGTATTATCCGCAGCTATTAAAAAGTGTTTGTACCCATTATGAAATTGATATGGATACACCGATTAAAAAACTACCAAAAAAACAACTAGACATTATTCTAAATGGGAGTGGAAAGGAAAAAGTCCATTTTCATTATGTGAACGATTTTGGTAATGTACGTGACAACCAAATTATGTTTGAAGGGGTTTTAAATAATATTGCGAGACGTTTTCGGGAAACATCATCAGACTTTATTCGGGAGACGCTGGAAAAATACATGGCCCATAAAAATTGTCCTACCTGTAATGGATATCGATTAAAAGAAGAAGCACTTGCTGTATTGATAAATAATTTGCACATCAGTCAGGTTACAGACTTTTCCATTACCGAGGCAAAAGAATTTTTCAATAGTCTTAATCTAACCGAAAAGGAAGAAAAAATTGCTCAAATGATTTTGAAGGAAATTGGTAATCGTCTTGAGTTTCTAAATAATGTTGGGCTTGATTACTTAACATTATCCCGTGCTGCCGGGACACTTTCTGGTGGAGAAGCCCAACGAATCCGCTTAGCAACACAAATTGGCTCTGCATTAACAGGTGTATTATACGTGTTGGATGAACCATCAATTGGCTTACATCAGCGTGATAACGATCGCTTAATTAATACGTTGAAACAGATGCGTGATTTGGACAACACATTAATTGTTGTCGAACATGATGAAGACACAATGCTTGCGGCCGATTGGTTAATTGACATTGGGCCTGGTGCAGGAGAGCATGGTGGTGCAATTGTCGCGAGTGGGACACCTGAGAAGGTGATGAAAAACAAGAAATCTTTAACCGGTAAATATTTAGCGGGGAAGGAATTTGTTCCCCTTCCAGTCAAACGTCGAAAACCAACCAAAAAGCAAATTGAAGTAGTCGGTGCTGAAGAAAACAATTTAAAAAATGTAACAGCTAAGTTTCCTCTTGGGTTAATGACAGTCGTAACGGGTGTTTCCGGCTCGGGTAAAAGTACGTTGGTAAATGAGATTTTATATAAATCATTAGCTAAAGAGCTTTATCGTGGAAAACATAAGCCGGGAAAACATAAAAAAGTTAATGGGATAAATAACATTGAGAAAGTAATTGATATTGACCAATCACCAATTGGACGAACTCCACGGTCGAATCCGGCAACCTATACGGGTATGTTTGATAATATCCGTGATGTGTTCGCACAAACGAATGAGGCCAAAATTCGCGGCTACAAAAAGGGACGTTTTAGCTTTAATGTAAAAGGTGGACGTTGTGAAGCATGCCGAGGTGATGGCATTATAAAAATTGAAATGCACTTTTTACCGGATGTCTATGTTCCGTGTGAGGTTTGTCATGGCAAACGCTATAACCGGGAAACATTAGAAGTGAAATACAAAGGCAAAAATATTGCTGATGTTTTGGAGATGACCGTTGAAGAAGCACTGGACTTTTTTGCCAATATCCCTAAGATAAAACGAAAGCTGCAAACCGTTTATGATGTTGGACTTGGATACGTCAAACTAGGTCAGCCTGCCACAACATTATCCGGTGGGGAAGCGCAAAGGGTGAAATTAGCTAGTGAATTGCACCGAAGATCCAATGGCAAATCATTTTATATTTTAGATGAACCGACAACAGGATTACATGTAGATGACATTAAACGATTGTTAAATGTACTCCAACGTTTGGTTGACAATGGTGACACTGTTTTAATTATTGAACACAATCTTGACGTTATTAAAACAGCCGATCATATCATTGATCTCGGTCCTGAAGGCGGAGACCGTGGTGGGCAAATTATTGCAACGGGAACACCAGAACAAATTGCGGAAACTGAAGTATCGTATACAGGACGTTATCTGAAGCCCATTCTGGAACGTGATCGAAAGCGGATGGAAGAAGTGCTTGAGGAGAAAGAGAGAGTTGGTTCAAAGTGATGTTATAGGCAGTAAGTCCTTTATGGGTTTACTGTCTTTTTCTGTTCGAACTGGTCTGACAGAAATCATTTAAAACTAGTTTTAGCTTGCTGAACCTTCGCTGAATCAATTAATCTAACGAAATCGGTAAGCGGTCAAATTTTTTGACGCATTCCCTTCATTTAGGTAATGTAAAAAGAGAAGTTTCTGGAGAGGAGCAAAGCAATGAAACCAATTGAAATCGAAAAAGTACAAGAAACATTTGAACGTTTTATTAATAAAGACGTCTATGTACATTTAGAAACAACCAATGGTGCATATGCAAGTCATTTTGATGATAAAGCATACAATGTTGGAGCCTATATTCGTAATGCTAAAGTGAAATTTTCCCAGGCAAAAATTGTTGGTGACGGAAAAGCATATCGTGCTGGACTAAAAATGGAATTTGGTTGGATATATGCTGAAGGATTAACGGATTGGATGATACAGGGAGATAATCAGTTACTACTAGCTGGACATGATCGTGAAGGACGTTTAATGGTATCGCTAGAAGTTAGTGAGACACCATTTCGATATTGAAAATCGCATTTCTAGAGGGGATAGGTGATAAAATGGAAAAACATGTTGTTGTTATATACCCGCATCCAGATGATGAATCGTTTGGTGCAGCAGGAACAATTGCGGAATTTCGTGAACAGGGTGTACCTGTTACATACTTATGTGGAACATTGGGTGAAATGGGTCGCAACATGGGGAAACCTACATTTGCCAATCGCGAAACATTACCGGAGATTCGTAAGGAAGAGTTAATAAATGCATGTAAGGCACTTGATGTTGAATTACGAATGCTTGGCTATCGTGATAAAACAATCGAATTTGAGGATCGTCACAAAGTTGCCCACCATCTAAAAGGCATTTTAGAAGAAATTCAACCAAGTCTTGTGATCACCCATTATCCTGGATATGCAGTACATCCTGATCATAATGCGTTAGGTGCAGCCGCCATTGAAGCTGTTCGGCTGATGGATGAGGATACGCGTCCAACTGTATGGGCACAAGCAATTTCAAATGATTCTGCTGACGAATTAGGTAAGCCTGATGTGAAAAATGATGTTACGGGCGCTTTTGATAAAAAGTTAGCAGCTATTTCAGCACATAAATCACAGGCTTTCGGTATTATGGACCAGTTTAGAGAGAGTCAAGAAGATGATGCAGCAGTAAATGAAGGTGCAAAAAAGGTACTAGGTAAAGAGCAATTTTATATATGGAAGTACTAGGATCAGATCCAGGAAAATGATAGGTTACCGATTATGGTAACCTATTATACTTTTTACAGGCTGTTTTATTTGTTTTATCACAATAGATATAAACTGCAACGTAACTAACGCGGGAACCATCAACCCGAGAGCGGAATCATCGACCTGAGCGCGGGAACATCAACCCAAAAGCAGAATCATCGACCCGAACGCGAAAAACATCGACCTAAAAACAGAAACACCAACCCGAGCCCGCGTATCAAAGCAAAGTGTTTTTCCGTAACGATGATCCAATCTTCATTTCAATTTGTGTCGCTGTGTTGCATTTTCTAACTACGAATTAAAAACAACAAGCATTGCGAAAAAAGTCAACAAAAAATCGCAGGCATTATACCTGCGAAGCATAAATTGGGTCTCGGTGAAATTTCCCCGCCAGCGTAGGAACATTAATGCACCTCACCCTCATTTGGAATAATAATTGTTGCTACAAGGTAAATCAATGACAACGTAAATACACTTGAGATTAAAGCGATAATGAATACAAGTCTTACAATCGTAGCATCTATATTAAAGTATTCGGCAATTCCTCCTAATACTCCCGCAATTTTACGATCCATAATTGATCTGGTTAATCGTTTAGGCATATATTTCGCCTCCTTTTATTGGGACTTTCCTTTTTTATAGCTGATAAAAATCCTAATTATATATACGGTTACCTGTTGCAAAAAGTTTCATTTACAACTGACATATATATTTTTAAAAATCTTTCGTAATGTTTGTTTATTTAATTTCGTAGTTGATAGAGAATGCGAACATTGAAATGAAGATTGGATTATCGTTACAAGAAAATAAGTTACTTTGATACACGTGCTCGGGTCGATGATTCCACGATCGGGTTGATATTTTCGTTTTCAGGCTGATGTTTCCGCGTTAGTTACGTCGCATTTTATATCTATTGTGTAAAGCAACAGTCATTTAGAAAAAAGCCCTTTTGTTTATCCAAGAATTCATCGTAGTGTTTCACTATATTGCATAACAAAAAATGTGCTACAATAAAAAGCAGTTATTGTGTGTTTGACTGGAGGTACCATTATATGGAAAAAGTACGTACAAAAGATTTATTGGCAAATTTTAATTTGACACTTGTTGCTGGGGAAGATGGGATACATAGAGAAATTACGACAAGTGATATCTCCCGTCCAGGAATTGAAATGACGGGATATTTTAAGTATTATCCAAAAGAGCGCTTACAACTTATTGGGAAAACAGAGATGGCCTATTTTTTGGATTTGACAGATGAACAGAAGAGAGATCGGGTAGAAAAGCTGTGCACAGATATTACACCAGGAATTGTCGTCAGTAGGGGGATGGATATCCCAGAAGTGTTAATTGATGCTGCCAATAAATCTGGTGTACCTATTCTACATTCACCTAGAAAAACTACACGGGTGATTAGTAGATTAACCAACTATCTTGAAGCAAAATTCGCACCATTTACGGCTATTCATGGTGTGCTTGTAGATATTTATGGTGTAGGGGTACTTATAACGGGGCAAAGTGGTGTTGGTAAAAGTGAAACTGCACTTGAACTGGTAAAACGTGGTCATCGCCTGGTAGCGGACGATAGTGTAGAAATCCGTCAAGAAGATTACGATAGTTTGATTGGTAATGCACCAGCCTTAATTGAACATTTGCTGGAAATTCGCGGGCTGGGAATCATTAATGTTATGACATTATTTGGCGCAGGTGCAGTACGCAGCTACAAAAAAATCTCATTAATCATTAATTTGGAATTATGGGATGAGAAAAAACAATATGATCGGCTTGGTTTGGATGAGGAAACAATGAAAATTATGGATGTAAAGCTTCCAAAAGCGACCGTTCCTGTTCGTCCAGGGAGAAATCTTGCTGTTATTATTGAAGTTGCAGCGATGAACTTTCGCTTAAAACGAATGGGTGTTAATGCAGCAGAAGAGTTTTCCGAGAGGTTAACAACCATGATTGATCAGGAAAAAGATGGCATGGAATAGGAGTGATTTTTGTGACTTGTAGTGCACCTACACTGGATCGTGTGTTTTTAGAAATAGGTCCATTAACCATTTACTGGTATGGGGTCATTATTGCATTTGGTGCCTTTTTAGGACTATATTTGGCAACTAGGGAGTCAGACCGACTTGGGCTGAAAAAAGATTTAGTCGTGGATCTAGTTGTATTTGCGATCCCTATTGCGATTATATGTGCCCGCATCTATTACGTGATTTTTGAATGGGAACAATATGAAGGTGGAACATGGTGGGATGTTTTTGCCATTTGGAATGGCGGGATTGCAATTCATGGGGCATTAATTGGTGCTGTGTTGACTGCGATCGTATTCTCACGAGTGAAGAAAGTATCGTTTTGGCAGCTGGCAGATGTTCTTGCTCCGGGTATTATATTAGGGCAGGCAATTGGTCGCTGGGGTAATTTTATGAATCAGGAGGCACATGGCGGCCCAATTACAGAAGCTACATATAATAGTTTTCATCAATATTTACCTGATTTTATTATGAATCAGATGTGTATTGATGGGATCATGTATCACCCAACATTTTTATATGAATCATTTTGGGATATTCTTGTGTTTATCTTCTTGTTATTCTTGCGTAGATTCAATCCAGTTCGTGGTGAAGTGTTCTTAAGTTACGCGATGACGTATTCTGTTGGTCGTTTCTTTATCGAAGGAATGCGTACAGATAGCCTAGTATCTGGAGGACTGCGCGCCGCACAAGTGATTTCTATTGTTATCATCGTAGTGGGTATTGCGTTAATTATCTATCGTCGAAAATCTGGGATGGCTAAGTATCGTTACGATGGTACAAAAATAAAACCGAAAAAGAAATAAACAGTTTTCTTAAAGGAGGAATGATGCATTGACTGGAATTTTTTATCGTGGTCTTCGTCAAGGGGCACATGTTACCTTTACATTAGGAAAAGTCATCTTTCCGATTACCTTGATTGTAACAATTCTACAATATACATCGATACTACCATGGATTATTAAGCAGCTAAGCCCTGTTATGGGTTTTATCGGTCTTCCTGGTGAAGCAGCAGTACCATTAGTGCTGGGAAACTCATTGAATTTATATGCGGGAATTGCAGCAATTGTGTCATTTGATTTCTCTATTAAAGAAGTGTTTATTTTAGCAGTTATGCTGTCATTCTCACATAATTTATTTATTGAATCGACAGTTGCTGCTAAGGTGGGTGTCAGTGGCTGGTTGATATCCGGTATTCGAATTGTTCTTGCCCTAATTGCTGCTGTTATCATAAATTTGCTATGGTCTGGCGGTGCCGAACCTGCACAATATGGCTTTATTTCACCATCTGAGCGAGCTTTAAATGGATGGTTTGAAATCATTAGTCAAGGGGTCCAGACGGCAATCGTTGCGGTAGCGCAATTAGCATTAATTGTCATACCACTCATGATCATCATGCAATTTTTGCGGGAAAAAGGCTTTTTAACCAAATTATCGAATGGTTTGGCTCCATTCACAAAATTGCTTGGTATGGAAAAAAACACGTCTATGACACTTGTAGCGGGGTTAACAATTGGGTTAGCCTATGGTGCAGGTTTAATGATCCAAGCGGTAAAAGAAGACGGTGTTTCGAAAAGGGATATGTACTTGGCGTTGATTTTTTTAGTATCTTGTCATGCTGTTGTGGAAGATACCGTTATATTTATTCCGCTGGGGATACCGGTTTGGCCATTGCTTGTAATTCGACTAATAACGGCAATATTACTAACAATCACCATCTCTTTTTTGTGGAAACGACCAGAATATTACAAAAGGAAGGAAACATCACATGAGCACTCATACAATACTCTTTGATCTTGATGGTACATTGATTGATACGAATGAATTAATTATTGCTTCTTTCAAGCATACGTTTGATTACTATGGGAAAAATTTTACACGAGAAAAAGCGATTGAATTTATTGGACCTCCATTAAAAGAATCGTTTGAAACCTTGGATCCATCGCAAGCAGATGCAATGGTGGAAACATATCGTCAGCACAATTTACAACATCATGATGAATATGTCACTGCTTTCCCTTATGTAATAGAAACACTGGAACGTTTAAAGGAGCAAGGCATCCAACTTGGTGTTGTGACAACCAAAATGTGGCATACAGTTGAGAAAGGATTGAAGTTGACTAGTATGGATCACTTTTTTGATACCGTTATAACACTTGATGATGTCACACATGCAAAACCACACCCAGAGCCAATTATCAAAGCAATGCATGAGCTGGATGCAAAAGTAGAATCAACATTAATGGTTGGAGACAATTCACATGATATCGAAGCAGGACAGAATGCAGGGGTTCAAACAGCTGGTGTTGCTTGGTCATTAAAAGGAAAAGAGATGTTAGAAAGATATCACCCAACCTATATATTGGACGATTTCAGAGATTTACTATCGATTTTAGGGGTGTGAGTCATGCGTAACACGAACCGATATCAGGTAAACAAAGCAAATTCATTGTGGCAAATTTACCAGACTGTTCCTTTCTGGAAAGTGATGAAAAATTTCATTGTGATTCAGTTAGCACGTTACACCCCATTTTTGACAATGAAAAATTGGCTGTATCGGACGTTTTTACGTATGGAAGTAGGCAGACAAACCGCTTTTGCCTTGATGGTTATGCCAGATGTGATGTTTCCCGAAAAAATAACGGTTGGAAGCAATAGTATTATTGGTTATAATACAACGATTTTAGCGCATGAATATTTGATTAAGGAATATCGGATTGGTAGGGTCATAATTGGTGATGAGGTTATGATTGGAGCAAATTCGACAATTCTGCCGGGGGTTACAATTGGTGATCAGGCAATTGTCTCTGCGGGTACACTTGTGCATAAAGATGTTCCAGCTGGGTCATTCGTTGGTGGAAATCCAATGCGTTTGATATATACGAAGGAAGAAATGGAGAAGCGGATGATGGAAGATGCTGATACGTGATTCGTATTATTATAAATGATAAAAATTCTATTCCAATGTCATACTAACAATGGAATAGAATTTTCTGCGTTATAATATAGGTGAATAGTAGTATGTATAAAATAGCAGAAAAATGGAACGGACGTTAGGAATGATCGAGAAAATAAAGTAAATAGGGAGGAATTTCAATGGATACGTATATTTTGGCACTTGATCAAGGCACAACGAGTTCACGTGCCATATTATTTAATCATCATGGGGAGATTGTCGAGACTGGACAGAAGGAATTTGAGCAATTCTTTGAAAAGCCTGGTTGGGTTGAACACAATGCGAATGAAATCTGGACATCGATCTTAGCGTGTATTACAGATGTGTTACGGAAATCTGATGTTGAACCAGAGCAAATAGCAGGGATTGGGATCACGAATCAGCGAGAAACGACTGTTGTATGGGATAAAAATACCGGTAAGCCAATATACAAAGCGATTGTTTGGCAATCTAAGCAAACAACGGATATTTGTAAAGAACTAAGAGAACAAGGTTACAATGATCTGTTTCGTGATAAAACTGGATTATTAATCGATCCATATTTTGCAGGCACAAAGGTTAAATGGATTTTGGATAATGTGGAAGGTGCACGGGAAAAGGCAGATAATGGTGACTTATTATTTGGAACAATTGATACATGGCTTGTTTACAAATTGACTGGTGGGCAAAAACATATTACGGACTACTCAAATGCTTCCCGGACGTTAATGTACAATATCTATGATCTGCAATGGGATGATGAATTGCTAGATATTCTTGGTGTACCGAAGTTAATGCTACCAGAAGTGAAACAGTCATCGGAAGTGTATGGAAAAACGGCCGACTACCACTTTTTCGGACATGAAGTACCAATTGCAGGCATTGCCGGTGACCAGCAAGCGGCATTATTTGGTCAGGCATGCTTTGAAAAAGGGATGGCGAAAAACACCTATGGAACTGGCGGATTTATGCTGATGAATACCGGTGATGAAGGTGTAAAATCAGACAATGGCTTATTAACGACACTAGCATGGGGTGTTGATGGAAAAGTAGAATATGCATTGGAAGGGAGTATTTTTGTAGCTGGTTCGGCGATACAATGGTTACGTGATGGCCTACAAATAATTGATAATTCGCCGGAGAGTGAATCATTGGCAAAGGCGGTAGATTCAACAGAGGGTGTATATGTTGTCCCCGCATTTGTTGGTTTAGGTACTCCGTATTGGGATAGTGATGTACGTGGTGCGGTCTTTGGCCTTACGCGTGGTACAACGAAAGAACACTTTGTCAGAGCTACATTAGAGTCGCTTGCTTACCAAACGCGTGATGTGGTAGATGCGATGATTGCCGACTCCGGAATTGATTTGAAAACGCTTCGGGTTGATGGTGGAGCAGTTGAAAATAACTTCCTTATGCAATTCCAAAGTAATATGCTGGGCGTTTCAGTTGAACGACCTGTTATTAATGAAACAACTGCACTTGGTGCTGCGTACTTAGCAGGGTTAGCGGTTGGATATTGGGAAAGTAAAGAAGAAATTGCTGAACAGTGGAAAATGGATCATACATTTGAAGGAAAAATTAATGAAAACCAACGTGAGCAACTGTATGATGGATGGAAAAAAGCAGTTAAAGCGGCACAGGCTTTTAAGTAAAATCCTTTGCGAAAAGCAAAAGATATGATATGATACAAATAAGTTAATACATGGGACGGAGAAATGGAGAAACCACAAAACACAAATGGTGAAAATCATTTGTGTGTTTTGTGGTTTTTTTGTGTGTATCTGGTCCCAAAATTTGGTAGACTTTGAATACGCAATTTAAAAGAAATTCCATTTAGAATACATGAATTTCCTAATAAGCGGGTAATGATATCTTGAGAGTGGAATTTTAGGGGAGTGAATGGAAAATGACGAATTTTTCAAGTTTTAAACGTAATGATATTTATAAAAAATTAACTGAAAAGCCACTGGATGTATTTGTTATTGGTGGTGGAATAACCGGTTCTGGAATAGCACTAGATGCCGTGACACGTGGTTTATCAACAGGTGTTATTGAAATGCAAGACTTTGCAGCAGGTACTTCCAGCCGCTCGACAAAGCTTGTTCATGGTGGATTACGCTATTTACAACAATTCGAAGTGAAAATGGTTGCTGAAGTCGGAAAAGAACGGGCAATCGTTTATGAAAATGGTCCACATGTAACAACACCAGAATGGATGATGTTACCATTTCATAAAGGTGGTTCGTTTGGCCCGTTTACAACAAATATCGGCTTACGGGTATATGATTTTCTTGCTGGCGTTAAAAAAGGGGAACGGCGGAAAATGTTAAGTCCGGAAAAAGCATTGCAAAAAGAACCACTTATTAAAAAAGAGGAATTAAAAGGGGCTGGCTATTACGTAGAATATAAAACAGATGATGCCAGATTAACCATTGAAGTAATGAAAAAAGCAGTTCAAAAAGGTGCGCATGCGATCAATTATGCGAAGGCTACTGATTTTATTTATGGTGAATCCGGAAAAATAGTTGGTGTAGTAGTTAGTGATCAGCTTACAGGTGAAACTTATAACGTGTATGCGAAAAAAATCGTCAATGCTTGTGGGCCTTGGGTTGATGATCTACGTGAAATCGATGGTTCTAAACAAGGTAAATCGTTGCATCTAACGAAAGGTGTCCATTTGGTATTTCCTAAAAAACGGTTTCCATTACAACAAGCGATTTATTTTGATGCACCTGATGGCCGGATGATTTTTGCTATCCCGAGAGATAACAAGACATATGTTGGAACAACTGATACGAGTTATGAAGGAAATATTGCACATCCAACAATGACAGTAGAAGACCGAGATTATTTAATTGATGCAATTAATTATATGTTTCCTTCCCTTGAAATGAAAGCTGAAGATATCGAATCGAGTTGGGCGGGGTTACGTCCGTTAATCGCTGAAGAGGGAAAAAACCCTGATGAAATTTCCCGTAAAGACGAAATTTTCATCTCCGACTCTGGCTTGATTTCGATGGCTGGTGGTAAATTAACCGGATATCGTAAAATGGCGGAACAGGCAGTAAATACTGTGGTAAAACAATTAAAAGACGAGGAAGGGATTCTATACTCTAAATCAGAAACCCTTAATTTACCGATTTCGGGTGGCGAAGTTGGCGGTTCAAATGGATACAAACGCTTCAAGGATCGGAAGGTAAAAGAGGCTGTTGCTTTAAAAATAGATGAAGAAACAGCGCAAATGCTAGTTAAGAAATACGGATCAAACATCGATACCATTTTTGAGCTGTATCAAGAAAAACAAGAGGAAGCGAAGAAAGTAGCTATTGATCCAGTGGTTTTTGCACAGCTTATTTATGCACTAGAGTACGAATTAACATATAAACCAGTTGACTTCTTTATTCGTCGAACAGGAGCATTATTTTTCGACATTAATTGGGTTCGAACTCATAAAGATAATGTAATTGCCTACATGGCGGAAGCATTGCACTGGAGTGAGAAACAAAAAGAAACGTATCAAAATCAATTAGATGAATTACTTCATGAAGCGGTAACCCCAGATAAATAATGTTCGTTATAACTTCTATCTTACAAAAAAGGTAGAAGTTTTTCATTTTGTTTTTAAAAGCAATCCCTTTCAATGGATAAATATGATATACTTTGATCTAGCCTAAATAAGAAGTAGGTAGCTGACGTTACTGTTAAAGCAGTTATGTCAGCTTTAGTGCTTGTATAGTATTATGTATGTATGAAGAAACAGGGGGATAAGTGTGCAACATTTAGAGAATAATATCGTAAAGAGTAGACAAAATAATGTTCTCCCTTTTATTCCTGAAGGTGACTTTTATTTTACAAAAGGTGTGGAAGCCTTCCGCAAAAGAAAATTTGATATTGCTTTGAAGTGGTTAAAAAAAGCAATTGAACAAAAGCCAAATGATCCGTTGTACAAATGTCAAATGTCTATTATTTATACGGAAATTGGTTCGTACCATGCTGCAAATCAATTGTTAACAAATGTATTGCAATCTACTGGTGATCAGTATATGGATTGTTACTATTTATTAGCAAATAATTACGCACATTTAGGATTACTGAATGATGCAAAAAAATACGCGGAATCATATCTTACTATTGAACCTGAAGGCGATTTTAGTGAAGAAGCCAAAAGTTTGCTACATTTAATTGATATAGATGAAGAAGATGAAGATGATTGGGATCTGGAAGAAGAGGATGAACTTCTAATTTACCAAGAAACGGTTTTTTATCATATGGAAAATAATGAATGGGACAAAGCAATGCCAATAATCGAGGAGATGCTTACATTATTTCCTGAACACAAACAGGCAAAACATGATTATGCACAGGCATTATTTTATACCGGGTTTCGGGAAAAAGCGATTCAACTTGAACTTGACATATTGCAAGACGAACCCGATTCATTAGTCAGTCATTCGAATTTGGCGGTTTTTTATTGCGAACTTGATCAGAAGGTTGAATGTGAAAAACATATTCAGTCGTTACAAAATGTATATCCGATTCAAGAACAGCAAAAATTACGAATAGCAGTTACACTTGCTAGAACAGGAATGTATCGTGAAGCAGTAATGCGTTTTCGCACACTTGTTAAGCGAGTTGTAAAAAATCATCCTTCATATTATAGATGGTTCAGTATTGCAAGTTATCATGAAGGAGATCAGGCAAAAGCAATGTCATTATGGAAAGAGGGCTGTCGACAACATTCGGTGCTAGCTAATGAAAAGGAACCGTGGTTATAAAGATTTGAGCAGAAAAATAGACGAAATGAACCGATTCTTATACGATTAAGTTGGCTGAACAATAATAGAGAAAAGGGGCTGAAATTCAATGTCCGAAGAACGTATGTATGATGTTATCATTGCCGGAGCAGGACCTGCTGGTATGACAGCGGCTGTTTATGCTTCACGGGCAGATTTAGACACATTAATGATTGAACGAGGAATCCCAGGTGGCCAGATGGCTAACACAGAAGATGTAGAGAACTACCCTGGGTATGAGCATATTTTAGGGCCGGATTTATCAAATAAAATGTTCGAGCATGCTAAAAAGTTTGGTGCCGAATATGCTTATGGTGACATTAAAGATGTTGAGGACCATGGCGATTACAAATTAGTAAAAGCAGGAAAACATGAATATAAAACACGTGCACTTATTATTACAACGGGTGCTCAATATAAAAAGTTAGGTATTCCAGGTGAAGAAGAATTAGGCGGTCGTGGTGTATCTTATTGTGCCGTTTGCGATGGGGCATTTTTTAAAGGAAAAGACCTTGTTGTTGTCGGTGGTGGGGATTCTGCTGTTGAAGAAGGTATTTATTTAACACGCTTTGCCAATAAGGTGACTATTATTCATCGCCGTGATGAATTACGTGCACAAAAGATTATCCAACAACGAGCATTTGACAATGAAAAAATTGAGTTTATTTGGGATACGGTTGTTGATACAATCAATGGCCCTGAAGGAAAAGTAAGTAGTGTTTCACTAAATAATAAAAAATCCGGCGAAAAAAATGAATTTGCTGCAGATGGTGTGTTTATTTATATTGGTATGGTACCGCTTAGCGAATCATTTAAATCATTAGGAGTAACCAATGACGATGGCTATATTCCAACAAATGAAAACATGGAAACAAGTGTACCAGGTGTTTTTGCAGCGGGAGATATTCGCGAAAAAGAACTTCGACAAATTGTAACAGCAACTGGTGATGGAAGTATTGCAGCACAATCAGCACAAAGTTACATTGAGGATTTGCTTGAAGAACTGAAAGCAGCAAAATCATAATAAAAACAAGTAATTGCATTTTAACGCTGTTGTAACATGCTCGAAACAATTTTGGGGTATAATATAATTAACTAATTGACCCCCTTTTAATAGATAAATTAGTTTTTTTGCAGAGGTGCTTGTCGCCTCTGTCTTTTTTTATGTTTGTCCAATTCTGTCGGGTTCATTAGTAAAAAAATCCCTTTCAATCATATCCTTGTTGCTAAGGAAAAATTCATTGTATAATAGAGATAATGTTTTTTATAAATTAATGAGGTGCAATGCATATGCAACGCGTGACAAACTGCATATTAATCAATAACAAAAAGGTTTTAGTAATAAAAAAGCCTCGACGTGGCTGGTATGCGATTCCTGGAGGAAAAATGGAGCAAGGTGAATCCATCAAGGAATCAGTAACAAGGGAGTTTTACGAAGAAACAGCTTTAACGTTGATCAATCCGAATTTAGCTGGCGTCTTTACCTTCAGTGTTTTTGAAAACGAGGCTATTACAGAGGAGTGGATGATGTTCACCTTTGTTTCCCATTATTTTAATGGTGAGTTAACAAAGCATTGTAAAGAAGGAGAATTGGAATGGGTTTCTCTTGATCTTGTGCATGAATTACCAATGGCTGAAGGGGATCATCACATTTTCAATCATGTCTTAGCATCAAGTGAAACGTTATATGGATCGTTTGCGTATACAAAAGATTATGAGCTGCTTGATCTACGCCTCGATCCGTCCGCACCATAAGGAGGAGACGCAGTGAACAATATAGATAATAAGGAAACAAGATTAGTTATTATTACTGGTATGTCCGGTGCCGGAAAAACGGTAGCTGTGCAAAGCTTTGAGGATCTTGGTTATTATTGTGTTGATAACCTGCCCCCAGCATTGTTACCAAAGTTCTTAGAATTAATGAAAGATGCAACAAATAGTATTCAACGTGTTGCATTAGTGATGGATTTACGTGGACGTGAATTCTTTGATTCATTAGTTGAAGCATTAGATATTTTGGGTGACGAGGATTGGCTTCAAGAACATATTCTCTTCCTTGATGCGAAAGATGAGTCATTAGTCACTCGATATAAGGAAACACGTCGTTCACATCCGCTTGCAGTCGGTGGATTGCCACTAAATGGCATTAAACAAGAACGGAAAATATTAGATGAATTAAAA
Source organism: Virgibacillus sp. FSP13 (assembly GCF_054048505.1). Taxonomy (NCBI): domain Bacteria; kingdom Bacillati; phylum Bacillota; class Bacilli; order Caryophanales; family Bacillaceae; genus Virgibacillus; species Virgibacillus sp. FSP13. The sequence continues at coordinate 55,882 of NZ_JBSVKG010000013.1, forward strand.
GGGAGAGCACAACGCGTAATTGATACAACTAATTTAAAACCACGAGAATTACGCGAAAAAATCCTCCATGCCTATTCAGAGGAAAAACAAGAGATATTTTCTGTTCATATGGTTTCGTTTGGGTTTAAGTACGGGGTACCAATTGATGCTGATTTAGTTTTTGATGTACGGTTTTTGCCAAATCCGCATTATGTTTCACACTTACAGCCATTAACAGGACTGAATCAGGAAGTTTCATCATATGTATTTAAATGGTCAGACACACAAAAGTTCAATGAAAAAGTACTCGATTTACTCCAATTTATGCTGCCACAATATAAAAAAGAGGGTAAGTCACAGCTTGTTGTTGCAATTGGTTGTACGGGTGGCCAGCATCGATCTGTTGCCATTACTGAGTATTTTGCGAAGAGATTATCTTCTGGCTATATTACCCATATTACCCATCGTGATATTGATAAAGGGAAGGGCCATAACATATGAGTAAAAGGACACAACCAAATGTAGTCGTTATCGGTGGTGGAACAGGAATGCCGGTCCTTTTGCGTGGTCTGAAGGATCTGCCAATAAATTTAACTGCACTTGTCACAGTGGCAGATGACGGAGGTAGTACGGGGAGGTTACGTTCGGAAATGGCGATTCCTGCCCCAGGAGACATTCGAAATGTGATTGCCGCTTTATCTGATGCAGAGCCAATGTTGCTTGATTTATTTCAACACCGCTTTGCCAATGGTAATGGTTTATCTGGTCATTCAATGGGTAATTTGTTGCTGGCCGCTATGACTTCTCTTACAGGGGATTTTTATACTGGAATTAAAGAAATTTGTCGTGTACTTAATGTAAAAGGAAATATTTACCCAATATCAAATGAAAGTATGTCGTTACATGCAGAAATGGACGATGGGTCAATTGTGTCTGGTGAATCATCTATTCCATTAGCACATAAAAAAATTAAGCAGGTGTTTTTAGAACCGCAGCCAGTTAAACCATTGCCTAATGCTGTCAGGGCGATTGAACAGGCTGATTTGGTCGTCATTTCACCAGGGAGTTTGTATACAAGTATCATGCCGAATCTTATTATCCCGCAAATAGATGTAGCACTTCGTGAGGCAAAAGGAAATGTGGTCTACGTTTGCAATGTCATGACACAGGCGGGAGAAACAACAGGATATACTGCTAGTGACCATGTGCAAGCTATACATGATCATATTGGTGAGGGCTGTGTGGATTCGATTGTTGTACACAATGAGCCGATTAGTGAGACAGTCCGTGAGATTTATGCAGAAGAAAATGCTGATCCCGTTGTTTATGATACGGATCAGTTACTTGCTATGAATTTGCAGATTGTTGAAGGGGATATTATTGATCATTCCCAAGCAACACTTCGTCACGATACAAATAAAATTGCTGCCTTACTATACTCGATCATTGATCAATAGGTTCCATTAATTGTTAGGCGGAGGTGAATAAATTGTCGTTTGCATCTGAAATTAAAAAGGAATTAACAGCAATGGAGGTAGATGAATGCTGTACGACTGCCGAATTAGCTGCCTTAATTCGCATGAACGGTGCTATCTCGTTATCTAAACAAGATTATACACTTGATGTACAAACAGAAAATGCAGCTATTGCACGCCGTATCTATACATTGATCAAAACTTCTTATTCGTTTCCCGTTGAGTTACTTGTTCGGAAAAAAATGAAGTTGAAAAAAAATAATATTTATATCGTCAGAATGAAAGAAGATGTTCAAGAACTATTATTGGATCTTGATATCTTGAGAGAACCGTATACATTTGTTCGTACGATCTCAAACCAATTTCTAAAGAAGTCTTGCTGTAAAAAATCATATTTACGTGGAGCTTTTTTAGCAGGTGGGTCGATAAATAATCCGGAAACATCATCCTATCATTTAGAGATTTATAATTTTTATCAAGAGCATAATGATGCATTATGTGACTTGCTGAATAGTTTTGATCTGAAAGCGCGTAAGTTGGAACGTAAAAAAGGCTATATTACGTATATCAAAGAAGCTGAAAAGATTACAGAATTTCTTAATATAATTGGTGCACATAACGCATTATTTAAATTTGAGGATGTACGCATTGTTCGCGATATGCGGAATTCGGTCAACCGCTTAGTAAACTGTGAAACAGCTAACTTAAATAAAACAATTGGAGCAGCATTTCGACAGATTGAAAATATTAATCTAATCGAAAAAGCGGTTGGCTTGGAAGTATTACCAGAAAAACTGCGGGAAATAGCAGTTTTGCGTGTCCAACATCAGGATGTTTCGTTAAAAGAGCTTGGGGAACTGGTGTCAAGTGGAAAGATATCAAAATCTGGTGTCAATCACCGGCTAAAAAAAATTGATGAGTATGCTGAGAAAATTCGAAGCGGTGAATTAATCGAAAACTGAATAAGTATTCACTTTAATTAGTTTTCATGGTACAATTGTTGATAATTTATCCTGCCCTAATAAGCAGTATTCTTAAATGAATGAAGTTCTTCCTTGCATCGTGTTCAAGTCCGTAACATTCTACATTTTTAAAATTAGAAATCAACGGACCTGAACATCTTGATTTACACTAACCTCAAGGACTGATGGGTGTTTTACTATTGTTTTGCTTATTAAGAGATATAATGACAGCGTTTACAACATTGGAGAGGATGATCAGAGTGGTTGAGCGATCAGTGACAGTTGAACTTGAAACAGGATTACAGGCAAGGCCTGCAGCACGATTTGTACAGGAGGCAAATCGGTATGGATCACATTTATTTTTAGAAAAGGATGGCAAGCGAATTAACGCGAAAAGTATTATGGGATTAATGAGTTTAGCGATTGGAACAGGGGAAACGATTACGTTAATTGGTGATGGTGCTGATGAAGAGGCTGCGATTACACATTTAGTTACATTTGTTACTGAAACAAAGATGTAATAGACTTGCAAGGCGTTTTTTGCAAATAGAAAAAGAAAATCCCCCGACTGGAATTAGTCAGGGGATTTAAATTATTTATCGTCTTTGCGTTCTAGAACTTTATCAATCAAGCCATATTCTTTTGCTTTTGCTGCAGTCATGAAGTTGTCACGTTCTGTATCACGTTGAATCACTTCTAATGGTTGGCCACTTCGTTCGGCAATGATTTGATTTAGTTTTTCCCGCATTTCTAAAATACGTCTTGTGTGAATTTCAATATCTGTTGCTTGACCTTGTGTACCGCCTAGTGGTTGGTGAATCATTACTTCACTATTTGGTAGTGCATAACGCTTTCCAATTTCGCCGGCAGTTAATAGGAAAGCCCCCATTGATGCTGCCATACCAGTACAGATTGTTGATACATCTGGTTTTATGAACTGCATCGTATCGTATATCGCCATACCAGCTGTAATCGAGCCACCTGGTGAGTTAATATAAATGGAAATGTCCTTTTCAGGATCCTCTGCTTCTAGGAAAAGTAATTGCGCAACAATCGAATTTGCTACGTTATCGTCAATTGCACTTCCTAACATGATGATGCGGTCTTTAAGTAAACGTGAGTAGATATCGTATGCACGTTCTCCACGGTTTGTTTGTTCAATAACTGTAGGTATTAAATTCATGTGTAAATCCTCCTAATTCTTCAAATTGATCCATTTGGATTGGATAGTTTTATCATAACTAATAGGTCAAAAAAGGTCAAACAAAAACGATCGACAAATTTGTTCAATAATAAAATACACCTTCCATCATTCCCGTTTATAAAGAATATAAACCGTCATGCAGGAAGTTAAATAAATTTGTAGGTGTTTTTTGGACGTCCTTTTTTCCCGTATTTCGAAATTACTTCCACTTCACCTTTTCCTTCAAGGTAAATTAAGTAGCGATGTACGGTTTGATAAGCAATCGGCAATGCTTGTTGAATATCATTAATTGTCGAGGGATTATCTTGCTGAATCAAATAATTTTTGATCGACATGAGTGTGGCTTGATTGATTCCTTTATCAACAAATACACTATTTTGATTTTCCGTCAGTCTACCGATTTTCAAGTTGATCCGGATACGTGAAAGTAGGTCGGGAGCTTTAATTGGTTTTAAGGCAAAATCGGTTGCTCCAGCATTAAGAAAGGTATCTGCTATTTCTTGACGTTCATCAACTGTTAACACAATAATTGGCACCGTTTGACTTACATTACGTATTGCTTTTGTCGTTTTTACTCCGTCCCAATCTGGCATGTGATAGTCCAATAAAACAAGGTCAGGGTTCATTTTTGTATACAAATCAATCGCCTGTTTACCTGTCGCTGCTTCTAATACCCCCCAATCTGCATAATGACATATCTCTTTTAATGTAAAACGTATATCTTCATTATCATCGACTATTAGAATGGTTGTACCCATTTACTTTTTCACCCTCTTTATGGATCGGAAGTAAAATATTCATTTGTGTATGGCTTCCAGGAATACTGTTGACCGTAATACTTCCGCAATGATTTTCTACTACCTTTTTGACAAAAGAAAGTCCAATTCCAGATGAGTTTTTTGTGCTGAAACCGTCTTGCCAAATATTTTTTAAATGGGATGACTGGATGCCAGGTCCATTATCTTGTATGCGAAGTAAAATACCACTACCTACTCTTTTGACATGGATGTGAATATATCCTGCTTTTCCGGAAAAAGATGTAATCGCATTTTCTAAAATATTCGAGATAGCACGGGAAAACCGAATTTTATTAACATAGATCGGTGGCACGTTTTCCTGAACATTGATTACTAAATCAACTTGTTGTTCATTCAGATCAAGATGACTTGTAACATATTCCAGTAATTCTTGAACAGGAATTTGCTGCTTGATATTTTCATAGAGAATTTCCGATATCATATCCTTCATTTTTTCTAATGACTTGTCCATGCGGTTGAAATACTCTTGTACATAGGTGTCTGTTGTTGGCTGCATTTTTAAATTTATCAGTGAGGTCAATCCTTCCACCGTTACCAATGGTGTTTTTAAATCATGTACTAATGTATTTATTTCCTGATAAACAGATGATTCAATGAGTGCAATGCGCGTCTCCTTTAATTCTTCTTCTTGCTGTTGATATTTTTTTAATGTGTAAAATTGTTTATTTACAAGATGAATGAGGAAGCTTAAAATGACAGCAATGGTTAGAAAGGCAACAAAAAAGATCGTTGCCAGTGTGTTGTACAATCTATTTTCGGTAAAATAGCTGTCGGCAATTTTAATACTCACCGCCATATCATTAGTCCCAAACCCAAATTGGGACAGTGCAGGAATCAGTTGCAGCCATTCGCTGGCCATTAAAATGAGAAAAAGAACGATTGAAAAAATAAAATAAAAATGCTTTTGCTTCGGTATGTATAGGTTAAGAAGAATAACTGTTCCGATCGTTACCATATGGCCAAGATAGGAAAAGTGTTCATGATAAATTTGGTTAAACAAAGTGATGGCTATCATCGTTATGCTGATAAACAATAAGGAAAAACGAATAGATTCTACCTGTCTCGTAATGGCGTGGGCAAGCAACATGGAACCAAAATAAATGAAAAAGTAAATCAGTACATATTTTGCTATGAAAGCAAAAGCAGTTACCAATAGTTGTCCACTATCATGCATCACGATACTCTCGTTAATGTTGTCACTAATAAATAGGGACCAGTTCGGAATAAAGGTTGGGAACAATTCACCATATGTAAGGAATAGAAGCCCTAGAAAACCAATTAAGGAATAACTTTTTTCTTTGAGCATAATATCAGGCCTTTCTTATAAATATGACCATTATCGAAATGCCGAGTTGAAGGGTGTAGATATATCGTCTAACTGTGTAACCAATGTTGTTGGCACATGATGAGCTTTGAGTGTGGATACTAATTGATTTGGATGTCTTAAATTTTTTAATCCGATATAATAGTCGGCATAAGGAACTGTCTCGTTGAAAAGTTTTATTGTTTCTTTATCCTCACGATGTCCTCCAGAAAGATTAACAAGAATGATCGGCAATTCCATTCGTTTTGATTCTTTTACGATCTGTTCTGTTCGTGATACTTCTTCTACAAAGGATCTAGGGGTTTGCGCCAATCCGTTCGCACTGAACCCAAGGAGAATGACAACACTTTGATAATCATAAAGATCAGTTGCCAAAGCCCGCGGACGATAATCGGCTTCAAGGTTTAGGTTTTCAGCAATTGTTAGCAGTATTGTTCCTTCAGCTGCTTGACCAGCAGATGTGATTAAAATCTTTTCTTCGCCAATCGGTGCTGGAAGATTGGGGTACGTATTTATATGCTTGTCTGCAGAACCATTGAAGGATATGAAAAATAGGATAAATGCGAAAAACACACAAATTAAAACAGGAATATATTTTGTCATCTGGTTACACCTCACTTTTTAAAACAGCCTTTAAAAAAAGAAAAAGGTAAAGCAGTTGCTTTACCTTTAATCATACAATATTATTATCAGAAATGTCACTATTGTTTTAACCTTGGATCTAATGCGTCGCGCAATCCATCACCAAATAGGTTAAATCCAAGGACAACGAAGAAGATAGCGAGTCCCGGAAATGTTACTACCCATGGTGCGTTCTGTAGTGCCGCACGCCCGTCACTTAACATTGCCCCCCATTCGGGTGTTGGTGGTTGCGCTCCAAGACCTAGGAAGCTTAAACCAGCTGCATCTAAGATTGCTGTACCAACACTTAGTGTAGCCTGAACGATTATCGGGGCAACACAATTTGGTAGGACGTGCTGCATTAAAACTCTACCATGTTTAGCTCCAATGGCTTTTGCTGCCTCGATATATTCCGTTTCTTTGACAGATAAAACTGCCGAGCGAACAATTCTGGCAAACTGTGGTACACCAACAATCCCAACGGCTATCATTGCGTTACGTAAGCTGGGACCAAGTACAGCCACAAGAGCAATCGCTAAAAGGATACTAGGAAAAGCCATCATAATATCAATAATTCGCATGATTATCTGGTCGACCCATCGCCCAAAATAGCCAGCTATACCACCTAATAGAACACCAACAATCATCGCGATACCAACAGCAATTACACCAATTTGTATGGAAATGCGTGATCCATACACAATTCGACTGAATATATCACGTCCAAGCTCATCTGTACCAAGTAAATGATCAGACGATGGAGCCATGTATCGATCAATAATATTTTGATCTGTTGGACTATGTGTTGCAATCATTGGCGCAAATATGGCTGTTAAAATGAGTATTAAAATAATACATAACCCAATAAAGGAAGTTTTGCTTTTAATAATTCGCATTAATGAGTCTACCCATAATCGACTTGACTTCGGTTGTTCAGTTTCATTCGTTTTAATGGAGTCCGGATCTGGTATAGGATTTGGTTGAAGTGACATGTATTGCACATCCTTTCATAATAAGAGTTCTGTTTTCAGTAGTTAGAAGGAAATAACATTAATCAAATCGTATCCTTGGATCCACATATTTATAAAGAATGTCAGTTAGTAAATTTACTAAAACGAATATGGTTGCAATAATTAATATGGTGCTTTGTACGACAGGATAATCCCGGCCGAGCACGGCAAGATAGACATAACGTCCTACACCAGGCCATGAAAAAATTGTTTCCGTTAGTACAGCGCCACCAAGCAATAGACCGAATTGCAAGCCGATTACCGTTAACACTGGTAAAAATGCGTTTTTTAATGCGTGCTGAAAGACAACCAGATGCTTTCTAAGTCCCTTTGCACTAGCTGTTCGGATAAAATCTTGACGCATAACTTCTAACATACTTGAACGAGTCATGCGAGCTATAATCGCCATTGGTATAGTTCCAAGTGCAAGACCTGGCATTAATAAATGTAAAAAAGCATCTTTAAAGGCGAGCCAATTACCGGTTAAAATACTATCTAATAAATAAAAATTTGTGATCGTATTAAGTTCAATGCCTGCTGTTAGTCTTCCTGATGGTGGTAAAATATTCAGTTTTACCGAGAACAACCAAATCATCATTAATCCTAACCAGAAAATGGGCAATGATACACCGAATAAAGCGCCAGTCATGCTGATATTGTCAAACCAGGAGTATTGTTTAACAGCAGCAATAACACCAGCTAATATACCGATTACAATGGCAAGAATCATTGCAAAAATTGTTAATTCAATTGTTGCAGGCAATTTATGTAATAGTTCAAATGCAATATTTTCCTTTGATTGGACAGATTCGCCCAAATCACCTTGTAAAATATCCCCTAAAAACCGACCATACTGAACGATATACGGGTCATTTAATCCAAGTTCAGCGCGTAATGATTCGAGCTGGGCTTCAGTCGCCTTTTCACCAAGCATACTTCTGGCGGGGTCACCTGGTATTAAATGAATAAGAGAAAATGTGAGAATGGAGACACCGATCAGCACGGGGATAAGCATGAATAGTCTTCGAATAATGAATTTTAGCATGGTTCGATTCCTCCGTTTAGTTGGAGTTTTCTCCAGAGACCTGTATCTAACTACAGGTCTCTAGAATTTCCCTCCATTAGGAAAATAATTATTTGTTAGAAAAACTGCTATTTAATATCTAAAAAGTTAAATGGTTCACTGCCAGTTGCGTGTGGCACATAATCAACAACACTTTTATTTGCCGCAATTGGTGGTGTTGTATGTGCGATTGGGAACCATGGTGCATCCTCATGAATGATTTCTTGTGCTTTTAAATAAAGCTCTGTACGTTTATCCTGATCCATTTCTGTCTGTGCTTGCTTTAATAAATCATGGATCTCATCACTCTTATAAAAAGCAATGTTTCCTGCTGACCCCATTTTGGCATTGTCTTTGTCCAGTAAAACGTATAAGAAGTTGTCAGGGTCACCATTATCGCCAGTCCAGCCTAAGAATGCCATATCATGTTCACCATTTTCTGTTGCTGCTAAATGGGTATCCCAGTCATTTTCAACTATTTCAACGTTAATATTTACTTCTTTCAACATTTCCTGAATCGCTTGAGCAGTTACTTTCGGTTGTGGCATGTATGGTCTTGGATTAGCAAATGTATATAGCTTTATGTCAAATCCATCCGCATATCCTGCTTCAGCAAGTAATGCTTTTGCTTCTTCTACATCATAGCCATAATCTTCAACATCATCGTTGAATCCCCATAATGATGGTGGAAGTGGGTTTTTAGCTGCTTTTCCAATTCCCTCATACAATGTAATAAGTTTTTCTTTATCAATTGCTAAATTAATTGCCTGGCGTACTAATTTTTCTGTCATTGGCCCTTCTTTTTCTGTGTTCATTGCCATATAGCTCACATTCATCGAAGGCCTGCGAATAATTTGCAAGTTTTCATCATCTTCGGTTGTTTGAATGTCTTGAGGGTTTAGTCCTGTCATCATATCAATTGATCCGGACTGTAACTCCATAAATCTAGCACCATTATCTGGGATGGTACGGAAAATTACTTTATCAACATTGGCAACTTCACCAAAGTAATCCTCGTTCTTCGTAACCGTTATACTGTCATCTGGAACCCATTCATCAAAAACAAATGGTCCCGTTCCAACTGGATTTTTAAAATAGTCTTCACCATACTCCTCAACTGCTTCTGGACTTGCAATACCAAATGGCGGCATCGCTAATGTTTGTAGGAATGGAGCATTTGGTTCCGATAGTGTGATTGTAACCTCGTAGTCACCAGTAGCTTCAACTTTTTCGATAATTCCACCAAGATCATCTTCTGAAGCACCAAACATATAACCATAGTAAATAAATTCGGCTGATGTTGCCCAACGTTCAAAGTTAAATACAACGTCCTCTGCGGAAAAGTCATTACCGTCATGGAATTTAACGTCATCACGTAATTGGAAGGTCCAAGTTAAACCGTCATCTGATACATTCCATTCCGATGCTAAGGCTGGTCGTACTTCTGTGCTTTCTTCTTCATAACGTACTAACGTATCATAGATTTGATTGGTTACATAAATAGATTCGCCATCCGTTACTTTTGATGGATCCAATTGAATGGAATCAGCTCCACGCCCGAATATAAGGGTTTTTTCTCCATCTGTTTCCTCGGCTTTTGCAGTGTCATCTCCACTATCGTCGGACGTATCCGTATCCTTTGAACTTGTATCGCTACTACAAGCACTAACGACTAACGCAATAAATAAAAGTAAAGCAAACAGTGATAGTAAATTACGCTTTTTCATGAATTGTTCCCCCTTCTGAGATTTACCAGATTTACTAGTTCAACATAAATGGATTGTAGAGGATTTTTCTATTCAACCACCTCCTCAACAAAATGACACGATGCCATTTGTCCAGTCGCTGAAACTTTCTTGAGAGTCGGCTCCTGGGTGCGGCAGATTTCTTCTGCAAATGGACATCTTGTATGAAACTTGCAGCCTTGTGGTGGATTTGCCGGTGAGGGTAGATCACCGGTCAAAATAATTCGTTGTTTTTCTTGGTGTGGATTTGCTTCTGGAACAGCTGATAATAATGCTTGTGTATACGGATGCTTCGGATTTTGATAAAGTTCTTGGACTTCTCCGGTTTCAACGAGTTCTCCCAGGTACATAACAGCAACACGATCGCTAATATGGTGCACAACGCTTAAATCATGGGCAATAAAAATGTATGTAAGGTTAAATTCCTCCTGAAGATCCTCCATTAAATTAATGACCTGTGCCTGAATCGAAACATCCAAAGCTGATACAGGCTCATCGCAAATGACAAGTTCAGGGTCTAGTGCAAGTGACCTGGCAATCCCGATCCGTTGACGTTGACCCCCGCTGAATTCGTGTGGGTATCTATTTTTATGGTAGGAACTTAGCCCAACAACATCGAGTAAGCGCGATAGCCTCTTGCTGCGGTCTTCCTTTGAAACATTAAATATTTTCATAGGTTCGGTAATTGTTTGTTCAATTGTTTTTCTTGGGTTTAATGAAGCATATGGATCCTGGAAAATGATTTGCATGTCTTTTCTTAGTTTGCGGAGTTTCTCTCCACGAAAAGATGTGATATCTTCTCCTTTAAAAAGGATTTCGCCCTCTGTTGGTTCCAGTAATTTAAGAATTGTGCGACCGGCTGTAGATTTTCCGCACCCGCTTTCGCCCACAAGGCCTAATGTTTCTCCGGATTGAATAGAAAGAGATACACCATCTACAGCCTTAAGAACAGGTTTATCTTTTGAAAATAATTTTTGTCCCTTTAATGGGAAATGCTTTTTTAAATTTTTAACCTCTAATAATGTACTCATGTTGATACCGCCTTTTTTGCTTCCTCATATAACAAACAACGAACGAAATGATCATCGTCAACTGATTTTAAATCTGGGTCAGTTGACAAACAGCTTTCCATCACATGTTTACATCTCGGTGCGAAACTACACCCTTTTGGTAGTGCACGTAAATCGGGTGGTAACCCATCAATTGCTTCAAGTTTCTGTTTTTCTGTGGTTATTTTAGGGATTGAATTCATAAGACCTAGTGTGTACGGATGCTTCCCATAGTCAAATAGTTTTTTAGTATCGGTGAATTCAACTGGTTTACCTGCATACATAACCATTACTCGGTCACATACTTCAGCAACAACACCTAGATCATGTGTAATCATGACAATTGCCATATTGAGTTCCTGCTGCATTTTTTTGAAAAGCTCCAGGATTTGCGCCTGGATAGTGACGTCTAAAGCGGTTGTTGGTTCATCAGCAATGAGCAGGGAAGGGTTACATGATAATGCCATCGCAATCATAACGCGTTGTCGCATCCCACCACTAAATTCATGTGGGTAATTTTTTAATCGTTTTTTCGGATCAGGAATACCGACCAAATCCAATAATTCAACAGCTCGTTCCCTTGCTTGTTTCTTGGAAAAATTCTCATGCGCCAAAATAGTTTCGACCATTTGTTTTTCCACGGTGAAAACAGGATTTAATGAGGTCATTGGATCTTGGAAAACCATTGCTATTTCCTTACCGCGTATCTCGCGCATTTGTTTTTCCGTTTTATGGAGTAGGTTTTCCCCTTTAAAATGAATTTCGCCATCAACAACTTTTCCAGGTGGGGAAGGTACTAAGCCTAAAATGGACATTGCGGTTATACTTTTACCTGATCCTGATTCACCAACAATCCCTAATGTTTCACCAGGTTTAATATCGAAGTCGACACCGTCAACAGCTTTTACTACGCCTGACTTGGTAAAGAAATGTGTATGTAAATTACGAACGTTTAGGAGTGGTGATTCGGTTTGCATGGTATCCTCCTTTTTAGTGGTTTTTTAATTAATTTGATTTTTTTGAATTAACATATATTATACATGTAAAAATCATAATTTAGACTTTTTCTCTTTTTTCTCAAAAAAATAATAATTAATTTGTAATAGCTATATGTTCATAAATTAGGAAAAAGGGCTTGTATCTGATTCGTTATGGCGTTATAATAAATTTTGTCGCGTTAATTTTTCTTTTGCATGCGCCCGTAGCTCAGTTGGATAGAGCGTTGGTTTCCGGTACCAAGTCTGTCGGGGGTTCGAATCCCTCCGGGCGCGCTTAGCGTAAATGACATAGAAAAATATAAAAAGGAAAGGATCCTCTCATTTAGGGATCCTTTCCTTTTTTATATTAATTTAAGGCTGTAAGATTGTTTTTTAACCAATTAGCCATATGCCACAAGCAAATAATAGTCCAAAGACCCAATGATGGTATGTAGCCTAATTAATATGTTAAGAATCTACGTTGTTCAGAGATTGCATTTTTTTAACTGCTGGATAGATGCCCTAGTCAACAAAAAAAATGTTACCCACCCAAATAATAGCCAGAAGAATGTTTATCCCTAATAGGACTTGACCATGGTACATCACCTAGTTTTTTGATGTTTGAGTCCATTATAATCTTATATCCAATGTGATATATATGTCACGAAATTATAGTGTTCACAATATAGTCAAAAAATGTTGACGGCGCTTTCAAAAAGAGATAATATAAAAAATGAAAAGTTAATGTATGTTGGAGATTTGGAGATCATACTTGATATGCGCTATTCCTACGAGGAAAGTGCTTATTAAAGTATGGTCTTTTTAATGTGTCCAATTTTTAAAATAAGGAGGGATGAAAAGTAATAAATAACTGGTCATTAAAAAAGAATTATTTAGGTGGAATAATAGTTGGACATGGAAATGTTCTATTACAATTCTCCTGATTAGTGATTAGATTGAACAACGTTGTTATACAAAAGGAGGATTTATATATGCGAAACTTTTTAAAACCTGCACCTGAAGTTGAAAGGTTACCAGAAGAAAAAATTGACTCTGAATATAAAAAGCTCAGACTTCAAGTTTTTATAGGGATCTTCATTGGGTATGCAGCATACTATTTAATTCGCAAAAACTTTTCATTGGCAATTCCGTATTTAACGGAACAAGGTTATACAAAAGGAGAATTGGGTTTAGCGCTATCCGCTATTTCCATTGCCTATGGAATAAGTAAATTTGTAAGTGGAACCATATCTGATCGAAGTAATGCGAGGTATTTTTTAGCCACTGGTTTAGTATTATCAGCAATTATTAATCTTTTATTGGGATTTGTTCCTTTCTTTACTTCATCTGTTGCAATTATGTTTGTTATGTTGTTTATAAATGGATGGTTTCAAGGAATGGGATGGCCACCATCTGGTCGGACACTTGTTCACTGGTTTAGTGTTAGTGAGAGAGGTGGAAAAACAGCTATATGGAATGTAGCCCATAATGTTGGGGGAGGCCTTATGGCGCCGCTTGCGATTGCCGGAGTTTCACTCATTTCAACATATCTTGGGGCATCTTACGTGGGATATGAAGGTGTATTTATCCTACCAGCAATCGTAGCAATTATTGTTGCTGTACTTGCATTTGTTTTAATGCGTGATACCCCTCAATCGGTTGGATTACCACCAATAGAAGAATATCGAAATGATTATCCAAGTAAGTCTAAGAAAACGTTCGAAACGGAGCTGACAACAAAAGAAATTCTGTTTAAGTATGTCTTAAATAATAAATGGGTTTGGGCAATTGCGATTGCGAATGTCTTTGTTTATTTCGTTAGGTATGGTGTGCTTGACTGGGCGCCGACTTATTTGAGTGAGGAAAAAGGATTCAACATGGAAGAGTCTGGAATTGCTTATTTCTTATATGAATGGGCAGGTATACCTGGAACACTTTTATGTGGTTATATTTCCGATAAAATATTTAAAGGTCGCCGAGGTCCTGCTGGGGTTGTATTTATGGCAGGTGTTTTATTAGCTGTTCTTGTTTATTGGCTAAACCCTGCTGGAAACCCATTAATTGATAATATTGCCTTAATCGCAATAGGCTTCTTAATTTATGGACCTGTTATGTTAATTGGCTTACAGGCACTAGATTTTGTTCCTAAGAAAGCTGCTGGTACTGCTGCCGGTTTAACAGGATTATTCGGTTATCTTGGGGGAGCGGTTATGGCTAATGCTCTATTAGGTTACGTCGTTCAAATTTCTGGTTGGGATACTGGATTTATGTTGATAATAGGTTCCTGTGCTTTAGCTGTTATATTATTTGCGGTTACTTGGAATGTCCGGGGGCAGGAAGTAGTAAAGAGTTAATACAATAAGGAGAAAGATTGAAATCAAAGTGATTTCAATCTTTCTCCTTTTCTTTTCTTCTCGGCTGTCTTTTTTGTACTACAGTTTTTTCGCATTTTATGGCAAAATAAAGATGAAGCATTAAAAAGCCAATTGGCCGAGGAATTTGACATTAATATTGCCCGCAGAACTGTTATGAAATATCGGGAACAGTTAAAAATACTGGCATCAACGAAAACAATGGGGGGAAGCACATGTTTAATGTTATCTTTTACACAAAAGAAAATTGCTCCTTATGTGAGGATGCACGCTCGCTTCTCGATTTACTTCAACATGATTATTCATTTACAATTGAAGAACGGGATATCTACACCAACGATGAGTGGTTAGAAGAATATCAACTATTAATACCTTATGTAAAAATAAATGCAACTGAATTGAATTGCGAACAAATAAATTATGATTCACTTGAACATGTATTAAAAGAAGCAAATGACAAGCATAACAGTTGAATTAATTTAGCATTATGATAGTATAAAAATATACAAAATAATTGTTTGTGTATTTTTTTTGCTCTACGCGGGACATAATATGACCATCCGGGACATTATTGATCCAATAAAGGAGCTTTATTGATGAGAGCTTTAATAGATTTACAAAAGAAATTATACCCAGACCTGCTTCATGCTATGCAACAGCGTTATTCCATTTTAAACAGTGTTAGTCTTTTCCAACCAATAGGGAGGAGAGGACTTGCGGAGCATGTAGCTCTTTCGGAACGTATTGTTCGGGCAGAGGTTGATTTTTTACATAACCAAGGTTTGCTCGACATTACGACAAAAGGAATGCTTATCACGGAAGAGGGAAAAGTAGTAGTGAATCAACTTGCTGTCTTTATGAAAGAAGTAATGGGTCTGAGTGTTTTAGAAGAGCAATTAAAGGATAAATTACAGGTAGAGCAAGTGATGGTTGTTCCGGGTAATAGTGATAATGAATCTTGGGTAAAACAAGAAATGGGAAAAGCGTGTGTATCTTTTCTTAATTCAACTTCTGCTGTTGATCAAACAATTGCAGTCACTGGGGGTACAACAATGGCTGCAGTGGCACAAGCGATGACTCCTAGCGATATTCCAGGTCCGTGCTTATTTGTCCCTGCGCGTGGTGGTATCGGAGAAAAGGTAGAAAATCAAGCTAACACGATCGTAGCAGAAATGGCGCAGAAAACAAATGGTGATTATCGAATGCTTTATGTCCCTGATCCGTTAAGTGAAACATCCTATCATACGATGCTTCGTGAGCCATCAATCAATGAAATTCTAGAGTTAATTCGTAAATCAGATGTTGTTTTACATGGGATTGGTGACGCATTAACGATGGCGAAGCGCCGTAAAACGGGAAATGAGATCATGCAGCAATTGGCTGATAAGCATGCAGTAGGTGAAGCATTTGGCTATTATTTCAATAAGGCAGGTGATGTCGTCTACAAGGTGCGAACAATTGGCATCCAGCTAGAAGACCTAGATCCAGCTAAATGTGTTATTACCGTTGCCGGCGGAAGTTCTAAGGCACAAGCAATCGCTTCCTATTTCGAACAAGGTAAGAGTGATTTATTTATTACTGATGAAGCGGCAGCAGAGCAGATATTAAGGGATGAATCCCTTTAAATATATTGTAATAAAAATAAAATGAATACTTTAGGAGGAATATAAAATGGCAGTAAAAGTAGGAATTAATGGATTTGGACGTATTGGACGTAATGTATTTCGTCAAGCATTGAAAAATGACGAGGTAGAGGTAGTTGCTGTAAATGATTTAACAGATGCTAACATGCTAGCACATCTACTTAAATATGATTCTGTACACGGACAGTTGGATCAGGAAGTAACCGTAAACGGATCAAACATTGTTGTTGGTGGAAAAGAAATCAAGGTACTATCTGAACGCGATCCTGCAAACTTAGGCTGGGGAGATTTAGGTGTGGAAATCGTAATTGAATCAACTGGACGCTTCACACAACGCAACGATGCACAAAAACATATCGATGCTGGGGCGAAGAAAGTAATTATTTCAGCACCTGCCAAAGAAGAAGATTTAACAATGGTTATGGGTGTAAACGAACAAGATTATGATCCAAGTAAACACCATGTATTATCCAACGCATCATGTACAACAAATGGAATTGCACCACTTGCTAAGGTGCTACATGAAAAATTTGGCTTGAAACGTGGCTTAATGACAACTGTTCACTCATACACAAATGATCAGCAAATTCTTGACTTGCCACACAAGGACTACCGTCGTGCCCGTGCTGCAGCACAAAATATTATCCCAACAACAACTGGTGCAGCAAAAGTTGTTGGAAAAGTATTGCCTGAACTAAACGGTAAACTAAATGGTATGGCAGTTCGCGTGCCAACTCCAGATGGTTCATTAATCGACCTAGTCGCAGAACTTGATAAAAATGTTACGATCGAAGAAGTAAACAAAGCATTTGAAGAAGCTGCTAATAGCGGTTTGAAAGGCATTTTAGAGTATACAGAAGATCCGCTTGTATCATCCGATATTGTTGGCAACACACATTCTTCTATTTTTGATAGCCAATCTACTATGATTCTTGAAGACAATATGGTTAAAGTTGTTTCATGGTATGATAACGAAATGGGCTATTCAACACGCTGTGTAGATATGGCTGCATTTTTAAGCAAACAAGGACTATAAAAAACATTTAAGTTATAATGGAGGAGGATATGTTTTTCCTCCTCCTTTTTCAAGATTAAAATAAAAATTGGGCTTTTTTTGTTATAACAATGTCTAATGCCTTTGCTCTTATGGTTAAAAAGGGCTTTCTAAGGGAAAAACAAAGTCGATACATATATTATTCAAGGGAGGCTTTCTGTTATGAATAAAAAAACACTGCAAGACCTTGAGTTACAAGGGAAAAAGGTCTTTTGTCGCGTGGACTTCAATGTGCCAATGAAAGACGGCAAAGTAACGGATGATACACGCATAAAAGCAGCATTACCGACAATCAATTATTTAACCGAACATGGCGCAATCCTTATTTTAGCAAGCCACCTTGGGCGACCTAAGGGTGAAGTAGTTGAAGAATTACGTTTAGATCCAGTTGCAGATCGACTAAGTGATCTTACGGGAAAAGAAATTATCAAAACAGATACAGTTTATGGTGCAGAAGTAAATGAAGCAATTTCCCAAGTAAGTGACGGCGATATTGTACTGATTGAAAATGTTCGTTTTGATCCAGGAGAAGAAAAAAATGATCCAGCATTAGTTGATGAGTTTGCAGCTATAGCAGATATATATGTGAATGATGCATTTGGCGCTGCACATCGGGCCCATGCTTCAACAACCGGTGTTGCTGAAAAATTGCCCGCAGCGGCTGGGTTTCTCATGGAAAAGGAAATCAGTGTACTAGGAAAGGCGTTAGCAGAGCCCGATCGTCCATTTACCGCAATTATTGGTGGAGCAAAAGTAAAAGATAAAATCAGTGTCATCGACAATCTTCTAGATAAAGTAGATAACTTAATAATTGGTGGCGGACTTGCTTATACGTTTATTAAGGCTCAAGGGCACGAAATTGGTAAATCATTATTGGAAGAAGACAAATTAGATTTGGCTAAGCAGTTTATGAAAAAAGCAGAAGATCAAGGTGTCCGTTTCGTATTACCAGTTGATGTCGTTGTTGCTGATGACTTTTCAGAAGATGCTAATACAAAAATCGTTGCAATTGATCAAATTCCAGCCGACTGGGAAGCATTGGATATTGGTCCTAAAACACGGGAACTGTACAGCGAGATTGTTGCTGGTTCACAGCTTATCATTTGGAATGGTCCAATGGGTGTGTTTGAATTGAATGCTTTTGCCGGTGGTACAATGGCAGTTGCTGAAGCATTAGCGAACACAGAAGGCTATACCGTAATTGGTGGTGGTGATTCAGCTGCTGCTGTTGAAAAGTTCGGTTTTGCCGATGATATGGACCATGTTTCAACTGGCGGTGGAGCATCATTAGAATTTATGGAAGGAAAAGAACTTCCAGGTGTACAAGCATTAGATGATAAATAACTTTTAGATGGGGTGAGACGATGCGAAAAAAAGTAATCGCAGGAAATTGGAAGATGAACAAAGTTTTGTCAGAGGCAAATCAATTCGTTGCGGACGTTGCGAAAAAGGCTCCAGATAATGATCGTGTAGAGACGATAGTTTGTGCGCCTTTTCCTTTTCTACATTCGTTAGTCGAAAAAGCAAAAGGATCTAGTGTGAAAGTTGCTGCACAAAATATGCACTTTGAAAATAATGGAGCGTTTACTGGTGAGGTTAGTCCGGTTATGCTAAACGATTTAGGGGTTACACATGTTGTGCTGGGTCACTCAGAACGCCGGGAATATTTTGCAGAAACGAATGAAACGGTAAATAAAAAGACCCATGCAGCATTTAATCATAATCTCGTTCCGATTGTTTGTGTCGGTGAAACACTTGAGCAACGTGAGGCAAACGAGACAATGAATCATGTGGAAAATCAAGTTACCGAAGCAATGAAAGGTCTAACGAATGAACAAGTTGCTCAAACGATTATCGCTTATGAACCTATTTGGGCAATCGGAACAGGAAAAACAGCAACAAGTGAAGAAGCAAATGAAGTGTGCACCCATATACGTAATGTAGTTAAAGGAATTACTTCAGATGAAATTGCTGAAAAAGCGATTATCCAATATGGCGGAAGTGTCAAACCAGCAAATGTTGACGAACTATTAGCACAGTCAGACATTGATGGAGCATTAGTTGGTGGCGCAAGTCTTGAAGTTGAATCATTTCTTCAGCTCGTGGAGGCAGGTACAAAATGAGTCAAGATAAATTAGCTGCATTTATTATTTTAGACGGATTTGGTATCCGTGGCGAAGAAAAAGGGAATGCAGTCAAACAAGCAAATAAACCAAATTTTGATCGACTTTGGGAGAAATATCCGCACAATCAATTACAGGCCAGTGGTGAAGCGGTAGGGCTTCCAGAAGGCCAAATGGGTAATTCGGAAGTTGGTCATTTAAATATTGGTGCAGGACGAATCGTTTATCAAAGCTTAACCCGGGTCAACCTATCCATTAAAGAAGGAGATTTTTTCGAAAAGGGTGCCTTTGTTAAATCAATGCAACATGCCAAAGAGCACAATAAGGCATTACACATATTTGGCTTATTGTCTGATGGTGGAGTTCATAGTCACATTAGCCATCTGTTCGCACTGCTAAAATTAGCAAAAGAACAAGAGTTAGAAAACGTTTATGTGCACGCATTTTTAGATGGACGTGATGTAGGTCCACAAACCGCAAAAGAATTTATCAAACAAACGGAAGACAAAATGAATGAATACGGTGTTGGAAAATTTGCCACGATTTCTGGTCGTTATTATTCGATGGACCGTGATAAACGGTGGGACCGTGTAAAAAAAGCCTACGATGCAATGGTTTATGGAAAAGGGCCAGCCTATCAAGATCCATACGAACTAATTGATGACTCTTATGAAAATGGTATTTATGACGAGTTCGTAATTCCTTCTGTTATCACAGATGAAAATGGAAAACCAAATGCTACGATTGAAGATGAAGACTCTATTATCTTCTATAATTTCCGGCCTGATCGCGCTATCCAAATTTCTCGGACATTTGCTAATGAGGATTTTCATGATTTTGATCGTGGTGATGGGGTTCCAAAAAATCTTGACTTTGTCATGTTGACGAATTTTAGTGAATCTGTTGACGGCTATGTGGCGTATGAACCAGTGAACTTAGACAATACAATTGGTGAAGTACTTTCACAAAACGACCTGAACCAACTGCGTATTGCCGAAACGGAAAAATATCCGCACGTAACATTCTTCATGAGCGGTGGTCGTGAACAAGAATTTCCTGGTGAAAAACGAGTCCTGATCGATTCGCCAAAAGTTGCCACATATGACTTGAAACCAGAAATGAGTGTTTACGAAGTGACGGATGCATTATTAGACGAACTTGATACTGGTGAACAAAATGCTATCATCTTGAACTTTGCCAATCCTGATATGGTTGGGCATTCTGGTAAGCTGGAGCCAACGATTAAGGCGATTGAAGCGGTTGATGAATGTTTAGGTAAAGTAGTTGATAAGATTACAGAGCTTGGTGGACATGCCATTATTTTTGCAGATCACGGGAATTCAGATGAAGTTGTAACACTTGAAGGGAAACCAATGACTGCACACACGACGAATCCCGTTCCAGTTATTGTTACGAAAGACAATGTTGGATTAAGAGATGGTGGTATTTTAGCTGATTTAGCACCAACCATGCTTGATTTATTAGATGTTGAAAAGCCAAAAGAAATGACTGGTGAATCGTTAATTAAATAGTGTTAGTATCCCAACAAATAATGAAGGAGAGATTTTTATGCCATATATTACAGACGTATACGCTCGTGAAGTATTAGATTCACGCGGTAATCCAACAGTGGAAGTAGAAGTTTTTACAGAATCAGGTGCATTTGGTTCCGCATTGGTTCCAAGTGGTGCCTCAACAGGTGAGCACGAAGCAGTTGAATTACGTGACGGTGATAAAGAACGTTACCTTGGAAAAGGCGTTCAAAAAGCGGTTCAAAACGTAAATGAAGTTATTGCACCAGAATTGCTTGGATTAGATGTTACCCGTCAAAATATCATTGATAGTCTTATGATCGAATTAGATGGTACTGAAAACAAAGGAAAATTAGGTGCTAACGCTATTCTAGGTGTTTCTATGGCTGTTGCACATGCTGCAGCAAGTTACTTAGAAGTTCCATTATACAACTATTTAGGTGGATTTAATGCCAAAACTCTACCAGCACCAATGATGAATATTTTAAATGGTGGTGAACATGCCGACAATAACGTAGACATCCAGGAGTTTATGGTAATGCCTGTTGGTGCACCAACCTTTAAAGAAGCATTACGAATGGGTGCGGAAATTTTCCATTCCCTAAAAAGTGTATTAAAATCAAAAGGCTATAATACAGGCGTAGGTGACGAAGGAGGATTCGCACCAAACCTAGGCTCAAATGAAGAAGCACTTCAAACGATTGTTGAAGCAATTGAAGCTGCTGGATACAAACCAGGTGAAGAAGTAAAATTAGCCATGGATGTTGCTTCATCAGAGATTTATGAGGATGGTAAATACAACTTAAAAGGTGAGGGTGTTGTTCATACATCTGATGAAATGATCGACTGGTATGAATCATTAGTAAATAAATACCCGATTATTTCGATTGAAGATGGCTTGGATGAAAATGATTGGGAAGGTACCAAAAAACTAACCGATCGTTTAGGTGACCGTGTGCAATTGGTTGGTGATGATTTATTCGTTACAAACACGAAACGACTCGGACAAGGAATCGAACAAGGTGTTGGAAATTCTATTTTAGTTAAAGTAAACCAAATTGGTACATTAACTGAAACATTTGAGGCAATTGAAATGGCTAAACGTGCGGGTTATACTGCTATTATTTCCCATCGCTCAGGTGAAACAGAAGACGCGACAATTGCTGATATTGCAGTTGCCACAAACGCTGGTCAGATCAAAACAGGTGCACCATCGAGAACCGATCGCGTAGCAAAATACAACCAACTACTTCGCATTGAAGATGAATTAGCAGGCATGGGTGTATACGGTGGTTTAGATTCATTTTATAATTTGAAAAAATAAACAATAAGTGCAACAACATACATGCCATCTATTTATGATAAATAGATGGCATTTTAAATTGGGTAAAAAGATGTAGTCTAGGACAATATCAAAGAGCAATAAAGTGTAAAGAGGACTTATTTTACACGTATAAAAATAGGGGAGGCTTTTTATGGCCGTAAAGGTTTTAGTCTTTGGTGATATTGGTATTGATGACACAGTTGCGCTGATCTATGGTTATTTTAAAGATGAAGTTGATATTGTTGGAATTGTAGCGGATTATGGAAATGTGCCAAAGGAAAGAGCAGTTAAAAATGTCCAATATGTATCTAATTTACTTGATATTACAAAAGATGAAGTTAAGATTATTGGGGGAGCGAATATCCCCTTGAATGGTGAAAAACCAACCTTCTTTCCCGAGATTCATGGAGAATATGGACTTGGCCCGATCATACCGCCAGAAAATATGCATGACGGTGTTTTTGAAAACTTCTTTGAAATCGTTAACATTATTAAACACTATCAAGATGAACTGGTTATTGTCAATATTGGTAGACTAACCTCCCTAGCTACGATGTTTATTTTATATCAAGAATTAATGAAGAAAGTAAGATGCTTTTACATTATGGGTGGGGCATTTTGGGTTCCCGGAAATATTACAGCTGTTTCAGAAGCCAATTTTTATGAGGATCCGATCGCTGCAAAGACGGTATTAACCTATGCACATAATGTAACGATTATCCCATTAAATGTTACCGAGCAGGCAATCGTTACACCGCAAATGGTTGATTATATAGATTATATTGGTAAAGCGAAAATTATCAAGCCTATGTTGGATTATTATTATAATTTTTATAAGAAACGGAATCCTAATGTTCAGGGAAGCCCAGTCCATGATGCTTTGACTTTAATGGCCACTATTCATGAGGAAATGTTTGTCTTTTATAAACTGCCTGTCCATATTGTCCAAAAAGGAGATGGGATTGCGAAAGGACAAAGTATTGCCGATATCCGACCATATTTGAATCTCAAGAATGAAAAGGGAAGGGAACACCGGATTGCCTTTAAATTGGATTATCCAAAGTTTTATAAGGAATTTATGTCGGTGATGACGGGAGAAACATTCTAAATAGTTCAGTTATGGTGTCACAATGTGCTAATCTATTTTTAAGGATAATAGATTAACGAGGTGAGTACCATCGATATTTTACAGGCAATCAAAGAAAGAAGAAGCACGTTTAGTTTTTGTCCAGAAGAAGTCGATTTGCAAATGTTAAAAGAAATTTTTACATACGGATCATGGGCACCAACCCATTATATGAAGGAATCCTGGAATATTAAACTCTATCAAGGGGAAGGAAGAAAGCCTTTTGTTGATGCAATTATTGCAAGTTACCAGCGCATCGGCATGCTTAAAAGCGATGATGATCCAAAGACAGTAAAGATGATTGATTCTATGAAACAGTTTTTGCTAGAAATTCCCCACCATGCACTAATATTTTTTGAAAAGAATCAAGATCCGATCCGGTATGAAGAAGAGTATTCGTCTGTTTGTGCTTTTATTCAAAATGTGCAACTGGCAGCATGGTCGTATGGGATAGGAATGCTTTGGACGATCACACCCTATATGCATGATCCCGGTTTCGCGCGGGATATCGGGCTAGATAGTGAAAAAGTGAAGATAGCTGCTGTCATGCAAATTGGCTATCCGAAACAGACTTCGCGAAACAAAGGACGTACCGCGATTGAAGAGAAGCTTGAGATCATTTCGGAGTAGACGTGGTTGCGTGAAAGTAGCGGCTGGAATTCGCGGCTATTATCGACTGGAAAGCGAGGAACATCGGCACGAGAGCGGAAATATCGGCGGGAGAGCAAAAACACTGGCACGTGAGCAGAAACATCGTCCCGAGAGCGGAAACATCAGCCCGAGAACAGAAACATCGTCTCGAAAGCGGAAACATCAGCCCAAGAGCAGAAACATCGGCGGGAGAGCGGAAACATCGGCCCGAGAGCAAAAACATCGGCGGGAGAGCAGGAACATCGGCGCGAGAGCAAAAACATCGGCGCGAGAGCAGGAACATCGGCGCCAGAGGAGAAGCATCAGCTCGAGAGCGGAAACATCAGCCCGAGAACAGAAACATCGTCCCGAGAGCAGAAACATCGGCACGAGAGCAGAAACATCGGCGGCGCGGCTAGAAAACCAAAGCAAAAACCCACCCAGAAACATCCGGGTGGGTTTTCACTCTTCATAACTTATTCTGTTTTCTCCTTCACAAATTCGACAACTTCTTCTGCGGTTCCCATTCCTAAAAGCTTGTCTTTATAGGAAGCTAATTTTTCTTTTGACAAGTCACGAATCTGAGTGCGTGCTGGTAAAATTGATGTTGCACTCATACTAAATTCATCAAGGCCAAGGGATAAGAGAATTGGTATAGCAATTGGATCTCCAGCCATTTCACCGCACATGCCAACCCATTTGTCTTCACCGTGCGCCGCTTCGATAACATTGTTGACTAAATTCAATATTGCTGGATGGTATGGCTGGTAAAGATAAGAAACGCGTTCATTCATTCGATCTGCAGCCATTGTATACTGAATCAGATCATTCGTACCGATACTGAAAAAATCAACTTCTTTAGCAAATTGTTTGGCGATTACAGCGGTAGATGGGATTTCAACCATAATTCCGACTTCAATATCATCCGAAACATCTATGCCTTCAGAAGTTAAATCATCTTTTTCATCTAACAGAATTGCTTTAGCCTGACGGAATTCATCAAGTGTTGCAATCATTGGGAACATAATTTTTAAATTTCCGTGAACGCTTGCCCGTAACAAGGCACGTAATTGGGTTCGAAATACGGATTCATTTTCTAAGCAAAAACGAATAGCGCGAAAACCTAAAAATGGATTAAGTTCTTTTGGCAAATCTAAATAGCTTAATTCTTTGTCGCCGCCGATATCTAATGTTCTGACAACAACCGGTTTATTACCTACTTGTTCTAATACTGATTTGTAGGCGTCATATTGTTCGTCTTCGTTTGGTAGTTCACTTTTGCCCATATATAAAAATTCCGTCCGGTAAAGCCCAACACCTTCTCCACCATTCGCTAAAACACCTGTAATGTCTTCAGGGGTACCAATATTAGCTACTAATTCTACTTGTTCGCCGTCAGATGTGATAGTTGGTTCATCTTTTAATTTAGCCCATTCTTCCTTCTGCTTGGCAAAATTCGCTTGCTTTTCCTTGTACTTGGATAGATCTTCATCAGATGGGTTGATTATAACAGTTCCTTCTATTCCATCCACAATAACCATGTCACCTTGGGAAACAATATTGGTAATTTCCTTAGATCCAACTACAGCTGGAATTTCCAGTGATCTTGCCATAATTGCCGAATGGGATGTACGACCACCTACATCTGTAGCAAAACCTTTCACAAATTGGCGATTTAACTGTGCTGTATCAGAAGGGGTTAAATCACGAGCAATTACAATTACCTCTTCATCGATTAGAGCAGGATCGGGAAATGTAACACCTAACAAATGTGCCATCACTCGTTTTGTTACGTCCTGAATATCTGCTGCACGTTCACGCATGTATTCATTATCCATATTTTTAAACATGTCGATAAACATGTTTGCTGTTTCATCTAAAGCACTTTCGGCGATGACATTTTCAGATTTAATCTTGTCCTTGATAGGATTAATTAATTCTGGGTCACTTAACACAAGCAAATGAGCTGAGAAAATTTCAGCATGTTCGTCACCGATCTCCTGCTTGGCATGTGCCTTGATTTTTTCTAATTCCTCTTTTGATATTTCCAGTGCTTTATTTAAACGTTCGATTTCCGCATTGGGATTATCAATCGTTTTCTTATCAAATGATAAATCAGGTGTAACAAGTTGATAAGCTTTGGCGATTGCAATTCCATTTGATGCAGCAATTCCGTCAATCGTTGCCATTATTTTACGACCAGCCTTTCCTAATAAAAAATATGTAAATCCTATTTCTTATTTTAACCTCTTTATCTTGGCGGTTTCAAGTTATCAAGCGGTTTAGCACAATCATTTTTAATGGAAACGCTGTCTTTTTCCATTAACTGCTAACATTGGTTGAATTAAGACTTGCCTTAACCCATTCCACAATTGTGTGAAAAACTTCTTCTTTATTAATTTCATTCAGAAGTTCGTGGCGGCCATCTTTAAAAAGTTTTACCGTGATGTTTTCAAGGCCAGCTTTTTCATATAAATGTGCCGTTTTCCAAATACCTTTTGCATAGTCGCCAACAGGATCCGCATCTCCACTCATCAGAAGCATAGGCAAATCATGGCGTATGCCCAAATTCCGTTTTTGTTGATGAATAATGGAAAGTCCTGTCATTAAATCAACAAAGAAACGTGCTGTTGGTACATGGCCGCAATAGGGATCATCCATATACGCTTGGACAATTTGATCATCGCGTGTTAACCAATCGAACGTTGTTTTCTGCTGTTCAATGCGTTTGTTGTAAGAACTAAAAGCAATGAAATTCATCAGCTTGCTTGGCTTTTTAGGTGCAAGTAAAGTGGCGATTTTTCGCCCAGTATAGGAAGTGGCTTTCGGATAAAATCCCGTTCCAGATAATAGAACACCATCAATTTCAGCGCTGTGTGTTTGAATATAATACCGTGCTAGAAAAGACCCCATACTATGCCCAAACAAGAAAATGGGTATGCCGGGGAAATCATGTTTTATTGTCTTTGTAATTGTAAATAGATCCTCCATTGTTTTCGTAAAGCCATTTTCATCGGCAAGATAGCCAAAAGTACCTTGACTTTCGCCTGTTTTTCCGTGGCCACGATGATCGTTTCCATAAACAAAAATATTATTCTTCACTAGAAAATTGGCAAAATCATTGTAGCGATTGATATGCTCAACCATACCATGGGCAAGCTGGATGATTGCTTTTGGTTGTTTGTATTCCTCGTACCATTTTTTGACGTAGACATCCACGTTATCCTTCATTGTTAACCAATATTCTTTTTCCATTTTTTCACCTGTTTCTATACGTAATCTTATTTTATATGATAAAATTTATTGTGTAATCCGTCCAAGGTTAAGTAGAATCCGGTATTTTTCAAAAGATTCACTTGCTATATAAAACAAACTTATGCTACAGTACTAATAGGTATTTGTACGTTACAGGAGGTGCCGAAATGGTAGGGGCAGTACACGTATTATTAGTTATAGACGCAGTAATTATGATTATTTTAGTACTATTACAATCCGGAAAAAGTGAAGGTCTATCTGGCGCTATTTCAGGTGGAGCAGAGCAATTATTTGGGAAACAAAAAGCAAGAGGTGCCGATCTGTTTTTACATCGCAGTACAATTATAACCGGTGTTCTCTTTTTTGTTCTCGCTTTCTTAAGTGCATATGTACTACAATAGACAATAACCCTTATCACAAATTGCGTGATAAGGGTTATTTTTTGTCGTATCATGTACAATAGATAAATAAAATGATGCTAAAGGATTTTTGAAGGAGTTTGAGCATAATGAAAATAAAACAACCAGAACCTTTTACGTTTGAAGCAGGTCAACGTGCGGTATTATTATTACATGGGTTTACAGGCCATTCAGCAGATGTAAGAATGCTTGGTCGTTATTTAGAAAAGCAGGGGTATACAACTCACGCACCAATTTATCGTGGACATGGACTTCCACCAGAGGAATTGATCAAAGCAAATCCAGATCAATGGTGGGAAGATGTTCAGAACGCTTTAAAGCATTTGCGTGATCTCGGTTATCAGGAAATAGCTGTTGCCGGCTTATCACTTGGAGGTGTTCTAGGACTGAAATTAGCATACTCGGAAAAATTAAAAGCTGTAATTCCAATGTGTGCACCGATGTTTTTTGATAACGAGACACAGCTAACGCAAGGATTTAAGACATTTGCTAAAGAGTATAAGCAGTTAGAAGAAAAAGAAGCCACTGTCATCGAACAGGAGGTTGCTGAACTGGTGGAAAACTCTGGTCAAATGTTTGAAGAGTTAGGTTCATTGATTACAGAAGTGAAAAATAATGTCGATACTATTTATACACCGACATTTGTAGTACAAGCGAGAAAAGACCAAATGATAAATACTGCTAGTGCCTCATTTATCTATGACAATGTTGAAGCAGATCATAAAGATATAAAATGGTATGAGGAATCTGGACATGTGATCACATTGGATGACGAAAAGCAACAGCTATATGAGGATATCTTTGATTTCTTGGAATCGCTTGATTGGCAGGAATAGAATGTTTTTTCGATTATAAAACATACTAAAAGGTAACAATAGAGTAGGAAGAAGGTGAGCATATGGACGAATTGAAAGAAAGAATACTTACTTTTTTTAATGAAAATGGTACAAGGCCTTTGTCCGTTGAAGAATTAGAGGAAGTCTTAGACCTGGAATATGCAGAGGAATTTAAAGAGCTCATTAAATCCCTAAACGAATTAGAAGAAGAAGGAGAACTCGTTCGCACTCGGAAAAATCGCTTTGGCTTGCCAGAAAAAATGAATCTTATCCGTGGGCGAATTCAAATGCATGCGAAAGGATTTGCATTTTTGATTCCGGATGATGAAGAACAACGAGACATTTATATCCACCATTCTGACATGGCATCGGCTATGAATAATGATAAAGTGTTAGTCCGTTTGGAAAAGAAAAGTGAGGGTGGAAATCGCCCTGAGGGGACGGTAATCCGCATACTGGAGCGGGCAGTTCATACGGTTGTCGGAACATTCGAGAATAACCGTTCATTTGGCTTTGTCATTGCGGATGATAAGCGAATTCCAAATGATATTTTTATCCCAAAAAGCATGACACATGGTGCAGTTAGTGGCCATAAGGTTATCGTCTATATTACAAAATATCCAGAAGGAAGAAAGAGTGCGGAAGGGGAAGTTATCCAAATCCTTGGGCATAAAAATGATCCTGGAATTGATATTATCTCGATCATTTACAAGCATGGAATTAAGATAGATTTCCCTGAAGAAGTATTAGATCAGGCGGCAAAAGCTCCAGAACAAATCAGGGACGAAGAATTGACACTTAGACGTGATTTACGCGATGAGGTTATTGTAACAATTGATGGAGCTGATGCGAAAGACCTTGATGATGCAGTATCAGTAAAAGAGCTGGACAATGGGAATTATCAGCTTGGTGTTTACATTGCTGATGTCAGCTATTATGTAAAAGAAGGCACACCAATGGATAAGGAAGCATTTGAACGGGGGACAAGTGTCTATCTAGTTGACCGTGTTATTCCAATGATTCCCCATCGATTGTCTAATGGAATTTGTTCGTTAAATCCTCATGTAGATCGATTAACACTTGGTTGTAAAATGGAGATTAATACAAAAGGTGAAGTTGTCAATCACGAAATTTTTCAAAGTGTGATTAAGACAACAGAACGAATGACATACAGTGATGTAAATAAAATTTTAGTTGATAAAGATGAGGAAGTTCGTAGCAAATACGAAGCGCTTGTGCCAATGTTTGAAAAGATGGAAAATCTGGCATCTATTTTGAGCGGAAAGCGAATGGGTCGTGGAGCAATTGATTTTGATTTTAAAGAAGCACAAGTATTAGTTGATGAAAATGGCAAAGCGGAAGATGTTGTACTTCGTGAACGATCGGTTGCTGAACGGTTAATTGAGGAATTTATGCTAGCAGCGAACGAGACAGTTGCCGAACATTTTCATTGGATGGATGTGCCATTTATTCATCGGATTCATGAGGAACCGGATCAAGGAAAGTTGCAAAGCTTTTTTGAGTTTCTAGGTGGTCTCGGTTATGTTGTTAAAGGTACTGCGAATGAAGTACACCCGCAGGCATTGCAAAAGGTAATTGATGAGGTTCAAGGCAAGCCTGAAGAAATGATCGTTTCCAAACTTATGTTGCGGTCGATGAAACAAGCAAGATATGATCCTCAAAGTATTGGTCATTTCGGTTTAGCAACGGAATTTTATACGCATTTTACCTCTCCTATTCGGCGGTATCCTGATTTGATTGTACATCGGTTGATCCGGACTTACTTAATTGAGAAACAGATGGACAAACAGACAATTACACAATGGAAAGAACGGTTACCGGAAATTGCTAGACACACATCTGAAATGGAGCGGGCCGCAGTTGATGCAGAACGAGACACGGATGATCTGAAAAAGGCAGAATATATGAAAGATAGAATTGGTGAGGAATACACGGGTGTCATTAGTTCGGTTACCAATTTTGGTATGTTTGTCGAGTTGGAAAATACAGTAGAGGGACTTGTTCACGTAAGTACCTTGACTGATGATTATTATCATTATGATGAAAGCAGCCACTCCCTAATTGGGGAACGCACTGGTACGGTGTATCGGATTGGAGATGAAGTTGACGTTCGGGTTGAAAGCGTAAATTTGGATGAATATGCTGTTGATTTTGAATTAGCTGGTACCATAAAACGAAAAAAGCGCGAAAAAGAACCAAGTCATCGTAAAACGAAAAATAAATCAAAGAAAAAATCATAATGTGAAATGCTGACTCGATAGTGGGTCAGCATTTTTTTGTGCCTTTTATCAGAAAAACTAATTTTATTGTCATCAATTTATATAACTAGCATACGATTTAATTATATAAGTTGCACTAATGAAACTTTATTGTTAAAGTATAATTAATTATCCTAACTGAAACTAATTAAGTTACACGCAAATGATATACGTCTAATAACGGCACTTTAAGTTGTCAGCCTAGGAAAATAAAGGAAGGAAGGGTTAAAAATGAGTAGATCCATTGCTGTTGATCATTTACATGTATCTTATTATGGCAAGGAGGCTATAAGGGATGTTTCGTTTTCCATCACACCTGGAAAGATGGTCGGAATAATTGGACCTAACGGGGCTGGAAAATCCACATTACTCAAGTCGGTTCTCGGTTTAATTCCTAAAGACAGAGGTGAAATTACAATATTAAATAAGGATAGGAAAGCGGTTAGAAAGGAGATTGCCTATGTACCACAACGAAGTAATATTGACTGGGACTTTCCAATTTCGGTGATTGATACTGTTTTGATTGGAACATATCCACAGTTAGGGATGTTTAAGAAGCCAAAAAAACAAGAGAGAGCTTTAGCGTTAAAATGCCTTGAAAAAGTCGATATGCTTGAATTTAAAAATCGGCAAATTGGTGAATTATCCGGTGGGCAACAACAGCGGGTATTTATAGCACGCGCACTAGCGCAGAAAGCTGAACTGTTTTTCCTTGATGAGCCATTTGTTGGGATCGATATTAGTAGTGAAGAGACTATCATTCGGATTTTAAAGGAGCTTAGGGATCAAGGGAAGACAATCTTAGTTGTTCACCATGATCTAAGTAAGGCAAAAGATTATTTTCAACAAATACTTTTGCTTAATCAGGAGTTAGTTGAATTTGGTGATGTAGAGGATGTCATGCGCCCGGAAACAATTGCTCGTGCATACCAAGGCCAACTTTCCTTTCTTAAAGAATTGGCGGTGAAATCATGAACTTTATTGAAGCAATAATGCACTATGAATTTTTACAAAAGGCATTGTTAACATCCATTATGGTTGGAATTATTTGTGGGGTGATTGGCTGTTTTATTGTCCTACGCGGAATGGCCTTAATGGGGGATGCGATCTCACATGCTGTTTTACCTGGTGTAGCGGTTTCTTATTTCTTAGGGATAAACTTCTTCTTTGGGGCAGTTTTTACAGGGGTACTCACGGCAATTGGAATTGGCTATATTAGTCAAAACAGCCGGATTAAAAACGATTCATCAATCGGAATAGTGTTTACTTCTGCTTTTGCGCTCGGGATTATTTTAATTACGCTAATGAAAAGCAGCACCGATTTATATCATATCCTGTTTGGAAATGTGTTGGCTGTCAGACCTTCGGATATGTGGATGACTTTAGTAATCGGGCTGATTGTACTTGTAAGCGTATATGTTTTTTACAAGGAATTACTGGTGACTTCCTTTGATCCGACAATGGCGCAAGCATATGGCTTACCAAATAAGTTAATTCACTACTTTTTGATGACATTATTGACGATGGTAACTGTTGCGTCATTGCAAACAGTTGGGATTATCTTGGTAGTTGCCATGTTGATTACACCTGCAGCCACGGCATATTTGTTAACCAATCGGCTATCGACCATGATATTTATTTCATCAGGATTTGGTGTTATTGCGGCCGTGATTGGCCTCTATATCAGTTATAAAGCAAATCTTGCTTCAGGTGCGACGATAGTACTGGTGGCAACTGTTTTGTTTTTCATTACATTTATTTTTTCACCAAAGCATGGTGTTCTATGGCGGACAATACGGTCCCGTAAGAAACGTGCTTCGTATTCATAAAAAAGGAGGAACTTTTGAAAATGAAAAAAGGTTTATTTTTCATGTTATTGTTTGCGGCAGTTTTTATATTTGCAGGATGTTCGGGGAATAAAGAGGAAGCTGCTGATGCAAAACAAAACGGAGAAAAACTTCAGGTTGTCACGACGTATTCAATCTTATATGATATTGTGCAAAATGTTGCTGGTGATCTTGCAGAGGTCCACAGTTTGGTACCAATTGGAACGGACCCACATTCATATGAGCCATTGCCAGAGGATGTGCAGTTAACGTCTGATGCAGATATTGTATTTTATAACGGCTTCAACTTAGAGGCAGGAAATTCCTGGTTTCATAAGATGATTGAGACAGCCGGAAAGTCAGAAGAAGACGAGACAGTTTTTCGCATTACGGAAGGGATCGATCCACAATTATTAGAATCAGGTGGACATAAAGGAGAGCCTGATCCACACGCATGGTTGGATGCAAAAAATGGGATCGTTTATGCGGAGAATGCAAGGGACGCATTAATAAAGGCAGATCCGGATAATAAAGAAATATATGAACAAAATGCTGCGGACTATATTAAAAAATTAAAGGCAATGGATGATGAAATAAAGCAAAAAGTTAATAAAATCCCGGAAGAAAAACGGGTTTTAGTAACAAGTGAAGGTGCGTTTAAATATTTCTCGGCAGCATACGGCTTCCATGCTGCATACATTTGGGAAATCAATGCAGAAAACCAAGGCACACCAGATCAAATAAAGTCAGTTGTTGATACTATTAATGAAAGAGAAATTCCAGGGTTGTTTATAGAAACTAGCGTTGATCCTCGTAGCATGGAAACAGTATCCAATGAGACAGGGGCACCGATTGTAGGGAAAATATTTACGGATTCATTAGGAGAAGCGGGTGAAGAAGGGGATACGTATATAAAGATGATGGAATGGAATGTCGATATGATTACAAAAGGGTTGATGGAGTAATTTGTTAAAAATACGGGAAACACTGTTTAGATGGTGGCTAATTACACTGATTTTTGGTAGAATAAGGTTCACGTAAGTAGTAGGAGGAAGCCGATATGCCAAAAGGAACCGGAAAAACAATTGCCCAAAATAAAAAAGCATCCCATGATTACTTTATTGAAGATACGTATGAAGCGGGTATTGTACTGCAAGGTACAGAAATAAAATCAATTCGCGCAGGCCGGATCAATTTAAAGGATTCACATGCACGAATCGATCGCGGCGAGATAAAACTTATTAACATGCATATAGCAACGTATGAACAGGGAAATCGGTTTAACCATGATCCAACACGAACACGTAAATTACTATTGCACCGCAAGGAAATTGATAAGTTGATTGGTTTAACACAGCAACAGGGGTATGCTCTTGTTCCATTAAAGGTTTATATTAAGAATGGTGTGGCAAAAATCCTTATTGGACTTGGTAGAGGGAAAAAGAAATATGATAAACGGGAAGATTTGAAGCGCAAACAAATGAAACGCGATGTTGATCGGGCCATAAAGGATCGCGATCGTATGTAAAACCTTCCAGCCCTTGATTTTAAAGCTGTTTATGATATAATAAGAATTGTCATTAAAAGACATAACTTAATAATTGCTCGATTTAAACCCCGAGCGTTTCTCTTTTATGGGGACGTTACGGATTCGACAGGGGTAGATTGAGCTCAGGTTGCACGTCGAGGTTACGGCTCGTAAAACGTTATTCGCCTAAATATAACTGGCAAAACTAACAATCAACCAGCTTTAGCAGCTGCGTAAGTAGTTCTAAAGCGATCCTTCCTGCATTCGCCCGTGATGCAGATTGAAGGGTCTCAAATGAAGCGGGCTATACTGTCATTCGCCGTCTGAGGATGATAGTTGAAACCAATCAGACTAGCTACTCGGAAGCCTGTTGGTAGGCTGATGATGTAGCGAAATATAATATACCAACTACGCGTGTAGAAGCCTGAGTGGCGATATCTCTGGACGTGGGTTCGATTAGTAAATAGTCGCCTTTTGTAGTGATACAAAAGTGAAAATCCGGCTTTATCGGTGAAACCTAAGTTACTTTTAAAGAGGAATTAATTGGTATTTAATAAGTAATATGGCAATGCCGAGCGGTGTGTGGAGTAATCCAACAGCCGTGTATCGACTTATAGGCTACCACTTAAATGGGGTAGCACTAGGATGTGAAATTCCGCTAAATAAGGCAAATATATATTTCACATAAGACGCCGGAGAACCTGACACGGATTAGGTTCAAGATATAGTCAGTGCCATGACGAAAGCATGGAAGAGCACGTCCCACCGTCTCCACCAATACATATGTTGGTGGTTTTTTATTTGGCAAAATGTCAATACTAGTGCTAAAGCTCAAAAAAATTACGCTCAAACAATAATTTTTCACTGATCATCTGTTTATTATATTTTCCATTCCTAGGGGTTACCGAGTCATAATGTGTTAGGATCCATTCAGCACGTTTCTTTTTTTGGTCTATTCTTAAAAATTGATGAATTTCTTTTAGAATATGGAAAACCTCATTCTTCTTTTTTATGTAAAGTGTATAGGAATTTTTGTGTTTATTTGGATTGTAATTTTTTTTGTTATAAATGCTTCCACCTGCTAAATTTTGAATATAAATTAACATTTCCTTATCATTTGAAGATATTGATATACATGGTCTCCTATGTTCTTTACTGTGCATTCTTGTGAGAGTTATACTACCTTCACCATCAATTATACCTGCTATATATGCTGCTTCCCATATTTCCACTTAAAGTTCCCCTTTATTTAACAATCGTAACATTTTGTTTTCCCATATTAGTAAACAGGACGAATAACGTTTTCATCTCCTTTTCATCTATTGGATAATATTTAATGCGGTCAAAGTTAAATAAAATATTTTTCACCCCACTCCAATATATAATTTTAATTTATATGATCTTAAAAAAGTTTAAAAAAGGTCTATTATTCTTAATGTTATAATTTAATTACACTGTATAGTATACTATAGTTATTCTTAAAAAAGGAGAATGATCATGCCTGTAAATCCTAAAATTAAGTTTTTCTTAGACAAA